>JAIRPZ010000164.1 GCA_031256755.1 Planctomycetaceae bacterium | reverse complement strand
CACGTCGCCTGCAAAGTCGGTTTTTTGCCGTAAAAGGCAGTGAAAATACCTTCCTCAATTGCCTGTATTGCCTAATATTTGTGAGTTTTAGGACTTTGCAGTCGACGTGACAGCGAGTCAATGCTATAATGGGACAGCATGATGCACGAACAGAATCCGGATCATTTTTATCACCGTGTCTGCCGAATCTTGCAGGAGTCGATCCTGCAAACAGACGATTTGAAAACCATCTTGCGGCAGGTTTTCGGCATTCCGAAACAAACCGGCAGACCGGACAGTGAAGAACATGCCTATCAAAAAGTTCTCGAAGTGCTGGATCGGATCGAAGAAATTCCGCCGGAATTGTTAAAGCAGCCCTCTCTTGCCGATACGGTTTTGCTCGTTCTGCATCAAATACAAAATGAGAAAGTGCCGCAGCCACATGAACCGGAAGACATCGAACTTGTCGGCTGGCTTGATTTGGCGATGGAAGATGCGGAAGTCATGGTCATTACCGGCATGAATGACGGCAAAGTACCGGAAGTGCAGACCTCGGATATGTTTCTGCCTGATAAAATGCGGCAGAAACTCGATCTCGAAGATAACCGGCGGCGGTATGCACGCGATGCCTATTCGCTTTCCTGTATTTTGGAAACTCGGCAGCACGATCCGAATCGGGTCCGGCTCATCACCGGCAAACGTTCCGCCGAAAACAATCCGATGCTGCCGAGCCGTCTGTTTTTTGCAGCGGATGATGAAACTGTCGCCAAACGTCTCCGGCGTTTTTTTTCAGAAAAACAGGAATTGATCCCGGACATTGATTTCGGTAAACCGGATACGGCACAGGCGTTAACGTTTCCGGTGCCGCCGCCGCTCCCCGCCGGTGATGAGTTGATCAATAAGATGAATGTGACCGATTTCGCCGCTTACAAAAAATGTCCATACCGTTTCTATCTCAAAGAAATTCTCAAACTCAAAAGCATCAATGATCATGATGAAGAACTGAATGAAGGTTCATTCGGCGAGTGTCTTCACGAGGTTTTGCGGCGGTTCGGCAGCAATGAAGAAATGAGAATGTCCCGGTCAGCCGATCATATCAAAAAGTTTCTCGAAAACGAAGTGCGGCATGAATTCCAGAAATTCGGCACCGATCCGCGTCCGGCACTGATGATTCAAAAAGAGCGTGCCATCAGCCGTCTCCAAGCATTTGCCGAGTGGCAGGCAAAGTGGGCAGACGAATATGACATCGAAAGAGCCGAAGAAACATATCATGCCGAATTAAACGTTGATGGAAAAGTGATGCTGCTGACCGGCAAGATTGACCGGATTGACCGGCAGCGGGGAACGGATCATCTGGTCATTCTGGACTACAAAACCGGAGCCGCGGATTTGAAAAACTACCGCAGCAAAGACGGGGAATGGTTTGATTTTCAACTGCCGCTCTACTATTATCTTTTGAGTCAGCATAAAACGTACAAAAATGATTTTGCAAGGGATTATCCTGCACTGCCCGGTTTGGGATACTGCCATCTGCCGGCAAAAACCGCCGACACATGTGAAGTGCTTGCCGGCTGGACAAAAGAAGATATTGACAGTGCCGTTGAATCGGCAAGAGAAATTGTCCGTGCAATCTGGCAGAGAAAATTTCCGCCTGCGGAACTGCCGCCGTCAGGATATGATCCCTTTGCGGCATTTTTCCGGTAGGATGTTTTCGATGACAATTCCGTGGCTTGACCAACTGACCGCTGTACTGCCGACAACACCCCGCTTCACGGCTTCTTATAAGGTATCTCGCTGTTTTTGTGATACACGAGTACCCCCGATAACCGCTGTCTGCTTACAGCACGCCGCAAACTTGACTGTCCCCAGCGTGTTCTTATACAACGTGAAATCATCAGTGCTGCCGCCTTTTTCATGAATAAAAGATTAAGCGAATTGCAGGACGGATAGCATCTGTTGAAAAACGGTGGTTGTTCCGGGAATACGTTTGAATTGTTCGTCGTTCATCTTGAGAGCATTTTCGGATCGCTGCATTTTGTCCTCCGCGACGGCTGTTCACTCCTGTAATAAAAGTATGATAATAAAATGAGATATTTTACAACATGTCTATTATCAATCTCCGATAATTCCGTAATCATAAAGTTGCGGCAGAAGTTTTGCCCGAAGCAAATCGTGCCGCCGTTTCAGTTCCGTTAGTTCCGCACCGCCAAGCGAAACATCCTGCAACGCCTGCTGAATCTGCCGCCAGCCCGCATCAAACGATTCTATCTTAAACTTCGGCGTACACAGTTTGTTGAGATTCGCAAAATAAAACCGATAAACATCCCGCCCCGCTTCCAATACTTTTTTTGCCGCCGCAGATAATTTTTGTTTCAATAACCATTCCGCAGCGAAGGAGTCCGCAGCATGACAAAGCGTTTTTTGAATGTCTGCATCACGGATCATCCAACTCCTTAATTCTGCCGGTGAAAACGGGAAAAAGTGGTTCGTAATCTGATAGACGCTGCCTTTATATTCCACATTCCGCATACTGACCGTCTGATTCTTGCTGTCAAACAGACACCAAACGGCACAGTCCGTGATAAAAAACCGGGACAGTTTTTTTGCCGGCTGCATCAGTTGATCAACATGATTAAGCCAGTTATTTTGCGGAATTCTTCTTGCCGCAAAAACAACAACCGCCTGCTCAAAATTTTCCGGCGTAACGGAAAAAGCACCGGCACTGACTTGCGGACCCGATAAAAACGCCGTTTTTTGCTGATTCTGCAATTCGTTGCCGGGACACATCAGCGAAGCCAAAAAGCCCTCCGCTATCCGGTCGCGGGGATCGGTGTTGCCCGATTTTACAGTCATTGCCGAACTAAACGGCGGGAAAGTTTTGACAGCAGGCGGACGCTGAATCCATTTATTCAAAAAATGAGTCCTATCGGCAAACTTGACTTTTTTTGTATCAAATTGTTCGGCATTGTTATTCAATGCAGCAAAAACAATAGGATGCTTATCCGGTTGTTCTCCGCTGTTCACTTTCCAAAGAGCAAATGAAACCGGAAAATGACTTGTTTTTGATGTGCCGTGAAAATTTTCCGAAGAAAAAACAAAGCCGCTGCGGAATGACGAAAAGAAAACATTGTCGCGGAATTTCTGATAGTTGTTCGACAAAAGATATTTCATCGGCGCAAACAGTCCCAATAACGTTTCCCGCTTCAAAAACTCATGACGAATTCTGTACAAAAATTGAGTATAGATCTCTCTTGAAACTTCCCCCAAATTTTCACGGTGCATTCTTTGACGGATTTTTGTATCAGAAACACCTGTTTTACTTTTCCCTTTCATTGCGGCTTCCTGTGCCGTTGCAAAGGGCGGATTGATGAGGATAACCCATTTTATTTTCGGATTGTTCAAATCATTCCGCAGCGTTTCCGGCATTTTCCAAGGCAGCGTCAGTTTCAGATCATCGCCGTCAGAAAGGAAAAGCGGATCAACATCATCGTTCAGATAATCATATTGAAAGACTTCGGCATCAGAAAAAAGCCGCTTCAAATGTTCAATATCTCCTTGATAAAGCGTTGAAAGATAACAGTATTTTAACGCGTCCGGCGGCAGATAAGACTCCAGATTTCCCGTTCCCGCTGCCATATCCCACAAGCGGTATCCGCCGCTTTTCCACCATTCTTTGCCGAGCGTTTTTTCAATGTACTCCAATCCCTTTTTCGCAAAGGGAAGAGGGGTATAGAACTTGCCGTCTCTGCGTTGACGTTCGCCGGTTGTGAGAGATTCTGCTGGTGTCATCCGGGTATTCCGCAGTCATAAAGTTACGGCAGTATCTATTTGAACTTGCGAATGCCGCATAAAACTTGTGCAGCGGCAGTGTTTTTGAACGGTTCCGATAGAACGGACATTCTAACAGAAAAACGGCAAAAATGGGAGAATGGCGGTGTCCTTGCCGGACGGGCAGGATTTTTTCCGGTTTCGTCAATGTTTGGCGGACTTCCTGTCGATACATGCAATAGCCGATAGGAATAATGTAATATGACGCGGGTATTTCCACGACTGGTCCGAAGCAGAACGCTGCGGTGCTTCACCGCCGCCGCTCTTTTGCTGTATCTCTTGATACCGCAAGCAGGAATCTGCCGGTGCATCCGCTGCGAATGCTGCCGACCAGTGCAGACGGAAAAAACCGAATCCGCCGGAAAACCTTGCTGCTGTTCTTCGCATCACAACGAAACGGAACAACTGGCAGAAGAACCGGCAGCGGCAGAGACAAAGAAACCGGAACAGCACGGCTGCCCCTGCGTTCTTAAAACGCTTAAAGTTGCCGGAAAAATGCTTCTTTCCCCGCCGGTTCAGATTCAGAATTTACCCGGATTTCCGGGTTTTCCCGTTATTGCGGTCATCGGCGCGGCAGATATTCACGGCGTTTCCGCTTATCATTCTTTTTGTTACGAAAAAGAATACCCGCCGCCGGTACGTCTTCATCTTTACCTCCAAGTGATGCGGAATTGAACGAAAATGTCTGCCGTTTTACGCCGCAGAGATTCTGTTGCAGAAAACGGCAGGAAACCGCGCTTTCGTGTTCGTTCATTTTTTCGTCATTTCACTTTAATTCCAACAATCATTCAGGAGGTACTACTATGGCTATTTCAACAGCCGGTTTATATGCTTCGTCCGTCAATACCGCGTCATCAGGCACCGCCGCCAAGTCCGGCAGCGCATCCTGCTGTACGCCGGTCAACGGCAGAAAACCCGCTTGCTGTACGGCTGCCGATTCCGCATGCTGTACAGCCGCTCAACGTTCTCAAACATCGGGAACGTATAACCGTCCGAACCGTTCCGCGGCCTCGCCGCAGACGGCAAACCGGTCGAATAATGCCGCTGCATCATCCGCATCGGCGGCAGCAACGCCGCGGGCGGCAAACAACGCCGGACGTACCGGCGTGCAAACAACTCGGTCATCTGTCAGTTGGATAAGATAGATTCGGAAATAAACGGGGGACGAATGTCCCCCGCGTTCTCTAAAATACGACGCGCCTGTCCGGCAAGGACACCGGCGACGTTTTGACATCTCAAACAAAAGAATGTATAATTACCGTACCTGTCCGGCCATCCGCCGGCATGGGGCTACGAAAACCTAACCATAAAATATCCCATGAAACACGCTTATTTTCCCCTTTTTACGCTTTTGTCTGCCGTTTTGCTTACAGCCGGCTGCGGGACTTCCGCCGGTAATCCGCTGGCTTCTGCCGGCAGTCCCTCTTCAGAACGCCGCATTTTGTTTTATCAATGCCCGATGGATCCGCAGGTCACATCGCAAGACCCGAAAGCAAAGTGTACCGTCTGCGGAATGCGGCTCGGTCCGGTGTACGAAGAAAAAACCGGCACAGATTCCGCATCTGCCGGAACACTGAAATTATCATCCGCAACGGCTTCGGTCATTGGTGCGGAAACGGCTGTTGTCAAGCGGGGAATCCTGAAACGGACGCTGCGGGTGGCGGGGTTCATTGCAGAAGACGAAACAAAGCGGCGGGTTCTTTCCGCCCGCGTACCGGGACGCATCGAAAAACTTTACGTCAATCAGATCGGCATTGAAGTCGCCAAAGATAAACCGCTTGCGGAAATTTACAGTCCCGATGTCTTAACGGCACAGCGTCTTTATCTGGAAAATCTTCGGATACAACAGAAAGGAATCGGCGCAGTCACCCATTCCGAGTTGGCAACAAGCCGGGAAAAACTCCTTGCCTACGGCTTGGAAGAATCGGACATTGCCCGCTTGGAAGCAACCGGCGAACCGAAAAAATTACTGGAAATTCTTGCCCCGTTTGACGGCACTGTGATCGCCCGTCAAGCATTTGAAGGGCAGTATGTCGAAGTCAATGACCATTTGTTCGACATCGGGGATTTTTCTCAACTCTGGTTTATTTTCGATGCCTATGAACAGGATTTGCCGCTCTTGAAAATCAATCAGAAAGTGGAAGTCACGCTGACTTCGCTGCCGAATGAAACGGTAACGGCTCCGATCACGTTCATTGACCCGAATCTGGACAGCGTCACCCGGACGGCAAAAGTCCGCGTGGTGCTTCCGAATCCGCAGCGGCGGATTTTGAACCGGCAGACCGCCGCCGGTGTCGTGTCGGTCGAAAGCGGCGAAGTCCTGCTCCTGCCCCGCAGCGCAGTTCTTTATACACGGAGCAAACCGGTTGTTTATGTGGAATTAGACGGCGGACATTATCAGTTGCGGGAAGTTACGTTAGGAACAGCCGGTGATGAATGTTACGAAGTGCTGCACGGTGTAGAAGAAGAGGAGCGTGTTGTTTCCCAAGCGGCACTGCTGCTCGACAGTCAGGCGCAGATTGTCAATGTCGGTTTTTCCGCAGCCGCAGTTCATTCAGCAGACAGCATGCCGGAACATGGACATGAAAAACAAGGAGGCAATCCGGTTTCGGCAAAAATATCCAAAGAGTTACCGGCGGCATTAAAAGGCATTCTGCTGCCGCCGGCATTCATTGAAAGCGTCTTAAAAATTACCGAAGATTTAGCCGCCGATAAATTGGACGACTACAATAAACATCTGCCGGATGTTCAGAAAGAATTCAAACTGCTGCCGGAGGAAGTACGGAAACATTTGCATCCTTTTGCCGAGAAACTGAAAACCGGCAAGACATTAAAGGAAGTCCGCACGCCGTTTGAACCGTTCAGCAATGCGGTTGCCGATATTGTCCGCAGTCAGGAAAAAAACAAACGGCAGGCGTTCCTGTGTCAGTGTCCGATGTCGCCTGTTTTAGGGACTGCCCGATGGATTCAACGCCAGCATAAAACGCTCTTAAATCCGTTTTTCGGCAGTGAAATGCTGCATTGCGGAAGCAAATTGGATTAAAAAAAAGCGGCATTGCCAATTTAACAACCGTCATCGCCGTTCTTGTTTTCCGCGTTATGCCGGAATATCAACGACGGCAGCCGGTTGACGGACTTGACCGCTGATTGGGCGGCGCAGGTAGCATGAAAATAAAATTGTACCGCCGAAGAAAATTTTAATGATAACGATAGAATAAAATGATCAACTCCCTCATTCATTGGTCGCTGCATAACCGTTTCCTTGTGATGGCGGCATTTCTCGGCGTTTGCGCTTGGGGAATCCATGCCGTCCGCATCACACCGGTTGATGCGCTGCCGGACTTGTCCGAAAATCAAGTCATCGTTTATGCGGACTGGGCAGGACGCTCGCCGCAGGAAGTCGAAGACCAAATCACCTATCCTTTGTCCGTTTCGCTGCAAGGACTTGCCGGAGTCAAAACTGTCCGTGCAACCTCCATGTTCGGATTTTCATTTCTGACCGTCATCTTCTACGACAATGTCGAGACCTATTTTGCCCGGACACGGGTTTTGGAACGTCTGAATTCGCTCGGAAATATCCTGCCGGACGGTGTTAATGCCCGGCTGGGTCCCGACGCAACTGGTTTGGGCTGGGTTTATCAGTATTATCTGCAAACGGATTCCGCATCAAAAGAAGACCTTGGTTCACTGCGCACGCTGCAAGACACGTACATCAAGTATCAACTTGCCGCTGTGAAAGGGGTGGCGGAAATCGGTTCTATCGGCGGTTTTGTCCGTCAATATCAGGTGGAGGTTTCGTCTCTGAAACTCAAACAATTTGACACGTCACTCGGCGAAGTCATTGATGCACTGCAAAAGAACAATCTGAACGTCGGCGGGAAAACGCTCGAAGAAAACGGGACAGAATTTGTTGTCCGCGGCATCGGACTGATCGAAAACATTGCCGATATAGAAAATACGCCGGTTCAGGCACGCAGCGGCATTCCGTTGTACATTAAAGATGTGGCAGCCGTACAAATCGGCGGCGAATACCGGCGGGGAACTCTGGACGTAAACGGCAGAGAAGCCGTCGGCGGCATCGTTGTCATGCGGTACGGCGAAAATGCGTATCAGGTCATCAAAGATGTCCGGGCAAAAATTGCTGAAATCCAAAAAGGACTGCCGCCGGGCATAACGATCGCGCCGTTTTATGACCGCAGCGATTTGATAGAACGGGCGATTGACACGCTCAAGCATGCGTTAAGCGAGGAAATCATTCTTGTTACGCTTGCTCATATTTTATTTTTATTTCATTTCCGTTCCATCCTCATTGTCACTCTTCCGCTCCCTTCCGCCATTTTGATCAGTTTTATCCTGATGAACTATTTCGGGATCCCTTCGCATATTATGTCACTGACAGGCATTGCCGTCAGTATCGGCGTACTGGTGGATGCAGGAATTGTTGTAACGGAAAATGTTATACGGCATTGCGAACAAGCCGAAGAGGAAAAAAAGAGGAACGGGAATACGCAGACGCTTTCGCCGCAGGAAATTTTCAACATCACGCTGACCGCATCGAAACAAGTCGGCCGTCCGATGTTTTTTGCCATGTCCATTATTATTCTGGCATTTGTTCCGGTATTTCTGCTGTCGGGACAGGAAGGCAAACTCTTTCATCCGCTTGCCTACACCAAGACATTTGCCCTTATCGGAGCGGTACTGCTGGCATTAACCGCTGTTCCTGTTTTTTGTACTTTTTTGGTACGCGGTCCGTTCCGCAGCGAAGACGGAAATCTGCTGATGCGGCTGACGCTGAAAATCTATGATCCGGCTCTTGATCTTGCGCTGCGGTTCAAAAAAACGGTACTGTTTTTTGCCGTGTGTCTGCTTGCGGTTTCATTGGTTCTTGCTTTCGGACTGCCGAAAACGGTTAACGATTATCTGGAAGCCCGCCCGTTTCCGGGAACATCCTGCCGCCTGCCGGTCTTTCACGGATTCGGTACGGAATTTATGCCGGCACTTGAAGAAGGATCGCTGCTGTTTATGCCGGTACTGCTTCCGGCAACGTCGCTGACCGAAGTCAAACGGATTATGGCTTGGCAGGACGAAGTGATGAGTCAATATCCCGAAGTGCTTTGTGCGGCGGGAAAACTCGGACGTGCCGATACCGCCACAGACCCGGCACCGGTCGAAATGATTGAAACAACGATCACGCTCAAACCGCGGAAAGAATGGCGGAAGGGACTGACAAAAGAAAAAATCATTACGGATTTAAGCGAAATGCTGTCGCAGGTTCCGGGTTATACGCCGGGCTTTTTGCAGCCGATAGAGAACCGCGTTTTAATGACCAGTACCGGAATCCGGGCGCAACTCGGCATTAAAGTTTTCGGCGATGATTTGAACGCCTTGCAACAGAAAGCGGGAGAAATTGAAAAGATTGTACGCACCATTCCGGGTGCTGCCGGTACAGCGGTGTCGCGGAATATCGGCAAGCCGTATCTGGAATTTATTATTGACCGCAATAAAACGGGACGCTACGGACTGCGTGCGGAAGATGTTTTATCTTATGCGGAAACAGGACTGGGCGGAATGAATGTGACAACGGTCATCAAAGGGCGTGAACGCTGGAATATACAGGTGCGGTTTGACCGTGCCGACCGCGATGATATTGAAAAACTCGGCGGTCTGCTGATTCCGGCACCAAGCGGACAGCGGGTTCCGCTGAACGAGGTCGCCCAAATAAAACGGACGCTGGGACCGAATGAAATTGCGAGTGAAAACGGACGGCTCCGTGTCTTTGTCCAAACCAATGTTCTCGGACGCGATTTGGGGTCTTTTGTCAGCGAAGCGAAAGAACGTATAAACCGTGAAATTCTTTTGGAATCCGGGCAAACGATTGAGTACAGCGGACAATATGAAAATCAGTTGCATGCCCGCCGGACGCTGCAAATCGTTTTTCCGGCAGTGATTGCGGTTATTTTTTTCTGTCTGGTGATGACGTTCCGGTCGGCGGTGGAAGCGGCTCATATTCTGCTTGCCATACCGTTTGCGTTGACCGGCGGTGTCATTTTGCAGCATCTTCTGGGTTTTCCTTTCAGTGTGGCGGTATGGGTGGGGTACATTGCTTTATTTGGTACAGCCGTCCAAACGGGGATTATAATGACGGTCTATTTGAAAGAAGCCGTTGAGAAAAAATGCCGTGATAAGTCCGCCGCGGGACTTTCGCCGCAATTAACTTATGACGAATTTATTCAATCGGTCAAAGCGGGAGCAAGATTGCGTCTGCGTCCGAAGTTAATGACGGTCGGCACAACGGTTGCGTCTTTGCTGCCGATTTTTTGGTCATCGCAAACCGGTACGGAAATTATGCAGCCGCTTGCTGCGCCGGTGGTCGGCGGGATGGTCAGTTCGCTGCTGCACATTTTAATTGTTACGCCGGTCATTTTTACCCTGCTGCACGCCCCGAAACGGCATGCCGCAGAATAGGCGGAACGGAGAAGCATACGCCGCTGTTCTTTGATGTTCTTTGATGACCGGCAGCGGCATCATTCGGTAATTTTGCTGACCAAACCGGGGCGTTTATCGGAGTTGAGGTTGGCTTTTTCCGTGTTCATTTCCGACCAGATTTGCCGCGTGAGATGTTCCGAAAGGATATGCTTGTAAAACAGCGTCCAATTCCTGACATTGCCCGGACGACGGTAATCGTTATCGCCGCCGTCCCGGTTATCCCCTTCCATCCGTCCGCCGTCCGGGTCTTGGGCAACCGCTCTCGGATAACCGCAGAACCGTCTCGTGTCGTCATCAATCTGATGCAGCCACTCGTGCAGTTCCATTTCTCCCTTTGCCTCATTCGCAAACGGATACTTCGATTTCCATGGAACCATAATATAACCGGCTTCGGCAAACTCGCCGCAATGTCCGTAACAAGCCGCCACCCATGGTTGAGAAACGCCCGGGCCTTCACCATCGCAGGGAGCATAAGCGATCAGCGTTTGATATTTTTCTTTGTTGAATTTTTCCCGTGCGGCATTGTAGTAAGGAACGGCGGCGTGCCGCGGAAACGCAAAATCTCTGCCATGATCTTTGCCGTACACGTCGGTCATCACCATAACATCGAAATTGAGGAGACACTGCCCGCCCGACCAGTTGAAAACCATATCGCGCCAGCCGGCAAGTTGCAGACCGATTTTTTCCATATCTCCGTCTGTTAACATTTTGTGTGCCGTCTCGGTGATTTCTTTATCGGTTTCTTTTCCTTCGGCATCTTTTTCTTTGACGGTCTTTTTGCGGTCAAATTTTATTTCGCGCAGGACGAAAACCAACACCTTCCATTGATTGGCTTTTGCCGGATCGGTATTGTACTGCACTTTCGGGCGGAGATCGTGAATGTGTTTTCGGGCTTCGATCCGGTGCTGTTCGCTGCAAGAAGTCCGGTCAATAATGCGTTCCCAAAGAGTCAGGGCTTCGGCGGCTTTTCCGGCTTCTTCGGCTTTGACTGCTTTTGTTTTTGTTTCGGCATAATCCAGCGGATCGTCCGGGGCTTTCCAGTCCCCTGCCGGTTCGCCTTTGGATGCGTCTTCCGCAATTTGCAGCGGCGGAATGACCAGTTCGGTCTTTTGACTTACGGTGCGCTGTGCCGATACCGGCAT
>JAIRPZ010000274.1 GCA_031256755.1 Planctomycetaceae bacterium | reverse complement strand
AGAGAAAGTCCCGTTCTTCGAGAACTTCGATCCGGCAACTGCGGAGCGAATTCGTGCGGTACAAATTTTCTGCTTGTTTTTGATCGCGGTAATACGAATACAGAAGGAAACCAAAACCACAAACAATAACGGCAAGATAAAAATAAAACATCGGCGGTGGGAATTGCCAAAAATGTCTGCCAAAACATCAATTTCCGCTATTTTACTACAACCGCTACAACCCGCAAGCGGGGATGCCGAAAAGGGGAACTGTTTTCAGGAAACCGATGCCCGCCCGGATCGCTCAATCAGTTTGTTTAGTTTATCCAGTGCGGCACCGGAATCAACGGACTCTGCCGCAAAGTGAATCGCCTCTTCCATCGTTTTCGCTTTTTCCGCACAATAAATCGCCGCCGCTGCATTCAATAACACAATGTTCCGTTTTCCGCCGCAGATTTCCCCCTGCAAAATTCTTTTCAGGATGTCCGCATTTTCTTTCGCACCGCCGCCGCACAGGTCTTCCGGTGCGGTCAATTCGCCGTCAAAATATAATTCCGGGAAAAAATCATACGTCCGCAGCCGTCCGTCCGCCAACTCCGTGACTCGGCTCCTCGCCGTTACCGTCAATTCGTCCATGCCGTCATAACCGTGAACAACCATTGCCCGCGGACATCCGAGTTCCCGCAGCACCTCGGCAAACATTTCCGTCTGCCGCAAGTCATAAACACCGATAACCGCACAGTTTGCACCCGCCGGATTCGTCAGCGGCCCCAGTAAATTAAACAGCGTCCGAAAGCCCAGCCGTTTCCGCAGCAAAGCAACCCGCCGCATGGACGGATGAAACTGCTGCGCAAAAAGAAATCCGATACCAATCTCCGCAACGCACTCTTCGACTTGCTCTTTCGGCAAATTTAAGTTCACCCCCAACGCTTCAAGGACATCGGCACTGCCGCATTTGCTTGACACAGCACGGTTGCCATGTTTGGCAACAACCAGTCCGGCACCGGCAATGACAAACGCCGACGTTGTCGAAACGTTGATGGTATGAATTCCGTCTCCGCCGGTGCCGACAATGTCAACGACCGGCGAACCGAAAACCTGAATCTTTTCGGCGTGATACCGCATACCGCGGGCTGCACCGGCAAGTTCCTGCACCGTTTCCCCCTTGGCCGCCATCGCCACGAGAAACGATGCCAGCAGCGTGTTTTCTTCTTCGGATAACGCCGTATCCGACGCTTCGAGAACGGCATTGAAGAAATTCTCCATTTCGCCGGACGTTAAACTTTCTTTGCGCAGCAGTTGATGAATATACTGCCGGCACCGTTGAGAAAAGGTCTGTTCCATTTCAAATGTGATTCAAAAAATTCCGCAGCATTCGTTTGCCGCTCATGGTCATAATGCTTTCGGGATGAAACTGAATACCTTCAAGGGGATATTCCCGATGCCGGATTCCCATAATTTCGCCGTCATCTTCCGACTCCGCCGTCACGATCAACTCTTTCGGCAGCGTTTCCCGTTTTGCAACAAGCGAATGATAACGCATGGCTTCAAACGAACCGGCGAACCCTTCAAACAGTCCTTTGCCGTCATTTTTGATGCGGGACGTTTTACCGTGCATGATGTGATTGGCACGCACTACATCGCCGCCGTAAGCGTGAACAATCGCCTGATGTCCCAGACAAACGCCGAGCATCGGAATTGTACCGGCGAATGTTTTAATGGTTTCAAGGCAAATGCTGCTTTCCGCCGGATGACCGGGACCGGGCGAAAGGACAATTGCCGCCGGTTTCAGTCCGGCAATTTGTTCCGTTGTGACGGCATCGTTGCGGCAAACCTGTACGTCAGCACCCAGCATCCGAAGATACTGCACAAGGTTAAACGTAAACGAATCGTAATTGTCTATCATTAAAATCATCGTTCTCTCTTTCTCTTCTTATTTAGTCGTTGCTTTCATTATGGGTGTCTTAAAACATTCGGACATTATTCGCCGCTCAACAGTTTCAATGCCCGTGCGATGCCCAATGCTTTGTTAACGGATTCTTTGCGTTCCGACTCCGGGACCGAGTCATACACTACGCCTGCACCTGCCTGCACCGTCAACTTGCCGTTTTGAATCATTGCAGTCCGAATGGTGATGGCAAAGTCAATGTTGCCGCTGAACGAAATGTATCCTGCCGCTCCGCCGTAAGCGCGGCGCGGAAAATCTTCCTGTCCGGCAATGATTTGCATCGCCCGAATCTTCGGCGCACCCGTCAGCGTTCCCGCCGGAAACGCCGCCTCAAACAAATCAAATCCGTCATAACCGCTGTCCAATTCCGCAGTAACGTTGCTGACCAAGTGCATGACATGAGCGTAGCGTTCAATGAACATTAAGTCCGTCACCTGTACTGTTCCTGTCTTGGCGATCCGTCCCAAATCATTGCGTCCCAAATCAACGAGCATTAAATGTTCCGCACGCTCTTTCGTGTCTTGCAGCATTTCATCTGCCAATTCCCGGTCGTGCTGTTCGGTTTCACCCCGTTTGCGGGTACCGGCAATCGGACGCAGCGTTGCCGTTTTCCCTTCAAGACGCACCATTGTTTCCGGCGACGAACCGACCAGCGTTGTTCCGCCGATGTTCATAAAAAACAAATACGGTGCCGGATTCACGAACCGCAATGCCCGGTACAGCGGCACAGGATTCGGTGCATTTTCCGCAATGAACGGCTGTGAAAGCACGCATTGAATAATATCGCCGTTTTTAATGTGTTCTTTGACAATGCCGACCCGCTTGCGGAATTCCTGTTCGGAATAACAACTTTCTAACGTCATTTCCTCTGTTTTTTCCGGCTGCGGCGTTGCCAGCGGCTTTTCCAGTTCGGCAGCGACCCGGTCAATTTCCGCCAGAGCGGACTGGTAAAGTTGTTTCCAATCGTCAGCGGCGGAATGGGTGCTGCCCGGTGACGGAAAGGTCAGCACACAAATGGTGAGCGTTTGTTTGATGTTATCAAGAATCAGCAGCGTGCGGGGAATGACGAAACACGCCAGCGGTTCGTCTTTGAGTTTGTGCGGGATTTTTTCAAAGAACGCTGCGGTTTCGTAATTGAAAAAGCCGACGAGTCCGCCCCAAAAACGGGGCAATTCGGGATGCTCGTCCGTGTTGTACTGTTTCATCAATTCCCGCAAAACATTCAGCGGTTTGCCGTTGTGCGGAATGCGCTGATTCTCAACGGAAGCCGCTGACGGACGCTCGTAACGCACGACCACGTCGTTTGCTTCAATGTTGACGAAACAGTACGGTTCGATGCCGAGAAACGAATAGCGTCCCCATTTTTCACCTCCTTCGGCACTTTCAAGCAAAAACAGTCCTTCTTTAATTTTTGTTTGATGAGCAGCGGAGAAATTGGTTCCGTTTTCATCACGGCAAAACCGGTTTAACAGCGAAACCGGCGTATGAAAGTCCGCAAGGACTTGTTTTGTAACCGGTACAACGCCGTAATGTTGACAAGCGGATTGAAAGGATTGAAAATTTATCATGAACAGGAATGATGAAGGGATAATAAAAAAAGCCGTGAACGTTTCCGCTCACGGCTTGGTTTTGCGCTTTGATGGTTTTTTATGCCGGCGCAGCATCTGCCGAAGCGGTTCTTGACCGTTGCCAAGTACGCCAAGCGAAAACGGCGGATGCGGATAGGTTTGTGCCGGAAAAAATCATATCTGCTAATTAAAACAGAACGGAGAAAAATGTCAAGCCCCCTGCCCTGCCGCGCCGCCTGTGAGTTTTTGCCCGGCAAAATCATTTCTTACTCCCCGTTTTTAACCCCGCTCCATTTTCTGCGCCGCTCTATGTTCTCTTCAACCGCCCAATCAGGACGCAGTGTATTGAGTGTGCCGATACATTTCTTAAGTTCTTTTTCCGCACTTGGAAATTCAGCGGGGCAAGCAGCGGTGTCTTTTTCTTCAACGCTGTTGAAGAAGAGGACAATCTGTGCTAAACTTAACAAAGATCGATTATGTTAGATTAGGGAACAAGCCCGATAACCTTTCACGGATACTTTCATCCTGAACATTTTCGCGAAATCATGACAACGTCCCTTTCCCGCACTTTTATTATTTTTGTACTTTTATTTTCTTCTGCCGGTTTCGCTTCCGCTGCCGGAAACAACGTTGCCGGAGATTCCGCCGGCAAACTCGAACAAGGTTTTGCCGCTCCGCCTGCCGAGGCAAAACTCTGGTGTTTCTGGTGGTGGCTCAACGGCAACGTCACCAAAACCGCGATTACCCAAGACCTCGAAGCCATGAAAACAAAAGGTTTCGGCGGCGTTCTTATCTTTGATGCCAACGGCTCTAATATCGGCGGAAATAAAAATGTTCCCGCCGGTCCGATGTATTCCTCGCCGGAATGGCTTGAACTGTTTGCTCACGCCCTCGATGAAGCCGAGCGGCTCGGAATGTCCGTCAGTTTAAGTATCCAAAGCGGCTGGAATCTCGGCGGTCCCGTTGTCACGCCGGAACACGCCGCCAAG
>JAIRPZ010000272.1 GCA_031256755.1 Planctomycetaceae bacterium | reverse complement strand
CAGGATCAGAAAACGTGGAACAATGTTCTTGCAGCGATGGTTTGCGTGCGGGATCAGCACGGCTGGAAATAGATGCCCGCAGAAACAGTGGGCAGTCCTTGCCGGACGCGCATATTTTTTAATTGATAATGAAAAATTGATAATTAGAAATAGAAATGAAAACATTATCCCGTAAAATCCTGTGAATCCTGTCTAAACAACTCCTCTGTATATCCTGTCAAAAAAACAAATAGGGCGGCGGGAAATAAAAGAGACCGCAGATTGCTGACGGCAGCAGCAGGATTGCCGCCGTGTTAAAAGCATAATTCCAATGCAATGTTTTCCGCTTCGAGCCGCAATGCTTCTCTTGCATCCTTGAATGATTGCGGCAAAGGAAAACCATCACCGGTCTTTTTGTTTTCGATGTCCAAACCGTTTTTCGTTCGTTCATACAAAAAGTGTCCGCCCCAAACACCGCGCCCGGCTGCGGTTTGATAGCGTTCCCAATTCACGACATCATTGCAGTATTTCCGGTATTCTTCCAACGCTTTTTGGGCAGCAGGCGATAAACCGCTCCAGTCAAACAGCGTTTTGTCAAACGGATTCAACTCTGCCCGAACCAAACCGCCGTTGCGGACTTTGCCGTTTTTGGTGTTGATTTCTGTTTCTTGCAGAAATGCTGTCGTGCAGCGGTTGCGTTCCGAAAGCAGTGCATACAGCATACAACTCTTTTTCTCCTTTGCCGTCAAGTTACGGGACGGAGCAAGGAAACAATCTTCGTGATTCACCCAAGTATGTTTCACGCTCCAATATAATCCTATTCCGCATAATATTTTTTTATAGTTTTTGCGGTTAATAAATATCGGAACAAGATTATCAATCACGTTGCCGCTGACCATACCGCGGGCTTTATCCTGTGTCCGCATATAAGCCGAAATCATACCGGCAGAAGCCAGTGTGCCTGCCGGCCGTTTGTTCGTCATTTTTGATTTTCCTTTGAACGCGGATAATCCGTGCGATTGAACAACCGTTAATTCTTCTTTCGGTAAGTTTTCATTCGGAAAAAAGTATTCCCGAAAGTTTCGTTCTGTATCCTGCGCTGTGAAACTTTTTTGCCCCGAAAATATCCCTTTCGGGTACGCTGTTCGGTATTCCAAAATATCATACGTCATTCGCCCCCATTTTCCTTTTTCTCTGCAATCGAAAACGGAAAAAATACTTGGCCACTGTCCGGTATTGGCGGCTTGTTTCCATTTACCGGCGCAGCAGATAAAACCGCATTTGAACTGCGGTCTCCAGAATTTCCGCAAATTGATATATTCTCTTGAAACCAGAACTTTCATTGTAGAGTAAAGTCCCAAAACGAATTTCCCCTTGAATTCGTCTTGTATGCGGAACAAAAATTGCGCATATTTTTCCCGGCTTTCAAGGAGCATTCCGTAGCGTCCCATACGTTCCCGAATGAGCGATTGCGATACGCCTTTTTTATGCCAAGCGGTATCATCAGTTTCTTTCCCGCTGCTTCCCTCGCCGTAAGGCGGATTGATAAAAAAAAGCCATTTGATATTCGGGTCTTTCATATCCTGCTGTAATTCCGGCGGCAATTCCGATGTCAGTTGATTCACAAAATCAAACCGGAATATCCTGCGGGCGGCGGTATGGATTTTCAAGTGCATTACTTCTGCATGGTCAATCGTTGAAAGATAGGTGTATTGCAGTGCGTCTTCGGGAACCACATTGAGTATCAAACCGCCCTGACCGGCACTGTTGTCCCAAATCCGCCATGTTCCGTCGCGCCAAAATTCCTTGCCGAGTACCTTTTCGATGTATTCCCAACCCCGCTGTGCCAGCGGCGTGATGGTATAAAATTGTCCCTTGCGGCGGCGGGATGCAACGTCCATTAATTCATAAATCTTCGCAAAAATTTTCTTTTGTTTTGATTTATCGGTCACTCGTTTCCAGCCCGTCCAGAATTCTTCATAAAACGACCGCTTGCAGTTTTCGATTTGTTTAATTTCGTTATGAAAATCGAAGACAATCTGAATTACTTCATCGCCGGAATCCGTTGTCGAGCCGTACACAACGGTAATGGAACCGCCGTCTGTTGCGTCAATTTCAAAGATATGCGGACGGTCGCCGGTAGAGATGCTCTGCATGTACTTATCGAAAGTATTGCACCATCCCGAAAACGCTTCGGAAACATTGTATTGGTCGATTTCATCGACAACGAAGATTTGCCTGCTGCAAACATCAATGAGCGGACGGACGGCTTTGCTGCATGTGACTTCGGAGTTGATGAATTGATAAAAGACCGGCTTTACGTGTTTGCACAATCCGATGACGGCAGTGTCGGGAGCGGACGGTGTTCCTTGCTTAAAAAGTATTTCGTTTTTATAAATATGTTCGAGTTTGTCTCGCTCATAGAGAACAACTTCGTCTTTATCGATGAGCGCAATGTAAGGCGGAACACGTTCACCATTGATGCGCAGCCGGTGGCAGTAGCCGCACGCTTGGGCGAGATTTTTTGCTCTATCGCCTTCGGGAATGCTCATATCGGCATCGTATTTGAATTCGGCGAGCAGGTTATCGTGCAGATAATCAATGTCTAAATATTCTTTCCTGCCGGTCGGCAGTTCGGCAGTGAATGCCTGACTGACATCGGCTTCGCTTTGTGCGTCCAGTAAAGCATAGAACAGGTCTTGCGGAATCGAAAAAAGCATTTCGGACATAATGGTTCATTATACCCGTTCCGAAGAGAAACGGTAATGCCGCCACGTCACCTGCAAAGTCGGTTTTTTGCCGTAAAAGGCAGTGAAAATACCTTCCTAAATTGCCTATATTGCCTAATATTTGTGAGTTTTAGGACTTTGCAGGCGACGTGCGGGGGATACTTGTTTTTTTATCGGAAAGTGCGACAATGGCAATCACATCCGCAGTGTCGTTACTCTCACTTCCTTTTCCGTTTATGGTCGAATCTGTTCCCGCTCCGTTTTGGTTTGTCGAGTTTTTCAAAGTCGTCGGTTTCGTTCTCCACCTTGTTCCGCAGGGAATTTGGTTTGCCGGATTGCCGATTCTCATTCTTTGCGCCCTGTATAACGGCAAACACTCCCGCTATTTTTCCATACGTCTCTCCAAACAATTGCCGGTGATGATGGCTCTCGGCATCAATTTCGGCATCGTACCGCTGCTTTTCCTGCAAACAACCTATTACAAATCCTTTTATACGGCAACCGTTCTGACCGCATGGTATTGGATTGCCGTCATTCCGATCCTCCTCGTCGGCTATTACTCCCTGTACATTGCGGCGTACAGCGGCAGCCATTCCGGCATCAACGGGCAGGGACGGCGAATTTTGTTCAGCATTCTTGCCGCTGTCTGTCTGACCTGCATCGGCGCGTTAATCGTCAACGGTTTGTCGTTGATGGTTCGCAGCGATCTCTGGACGGACTTCGCCGCAAAAACAAGTTTTCACGGAGCCGTTCTCGGCACCGCAAACAATATGAGCGATCCGGCATTTCTCATGCGGCTGCTCACGATGTTCGGACTTGCCCTGATGACCGCCGGTACATGGATCGCCTTTGACGGACATTATCTTGTCCGAAAGAACAGTGAAGGCGTACCGGAAAATTACCGGCAATGGTCGGCAACGCTTGCCGTTTTGGTCACGCTGTCCGGCTGTGCGGTTCTGACGTATACCGAGTGTGCCGTGAAATCGTCCGGTCATGCAATATTGACAACGGCTTATCCTTATTTCGGTTTTGTTGTGCTGGGTGCTTATGCCGTTTTCCTGTTATTTTTGCTGGCAAAGACGGTATCGCCGGTTTTTGTTGCCGCTGCGGCACTGCTGCAATTCCTGACGCTTGCCGGTTTCGGTATTATCCGGCAGATCGGACAAAATAACGGGATAAAACCGCTCGTTGACGTTGCGAATTTGCCGGCGGCGGTTCAATGGGATACACTCATTGCGTTTGTTGTGCTTTTCCTGCTCGGTACGGGGGTGATTGTGTGGATGACTGTTCAGTGTATCAAGTGCAGCCGGAATCCCGCTCAAGAATGTTCTCTTTGACGTACACATGGTTTCGGAGATTTGACTATGAAATGCGAAAAATGCGATCAGCCGGCAACGTTTCACATCTCGGAATTGACGGGGGTAACGCCTGCCGAGCATCATTTTTGCGAAACCCATGCGCGGGAGTATCTCAGCAGTACGGCAGAGCCGGACAAGCAAAACGGCGGTTTTCTGGTGAACGCACTGTCCCATGTTTCTAAACAAATATCGTTAAACGAAGCCGCTGAAGAGTTGCAGGAACAGGATTTGCAGACGTGTCCGATTTGCGGAATCAGTTTTTACGAATTCCGTCTTCGGGGGCTGTTCGGCTGTCCGCACGATTATGATTTTTTCAATCCGCCGATGGATGCGTTTATTTTCAACATTCATGGCAGCCGGGAACATCGGGGCAAGTCCCCGGCAAAACAAGGAGGAAATGAAAAAAACCGTATGCTGCTCATCAAATACCGCCGGGACATGGAGGATGCGGTGCAGTATGAGGACTATGAACGTGCCGGTCAACTTCGGCAAAAGATAAAATTGCTTACTGAAGCGTTGAATGCCGATTAGCCGCACGTTCCGGTAATGATCCATACCCATACTTTTCCGGCGCACCGGTTTGCGGCCGGTGCGGCAAAACATTCAAACCTGAATAACACGGATACGTTTGTCAATTTGCTCTTTCAGTGTCCGTTCCACGAGCGACTTTAATGTTTGCGCTGCACCGGCACAGCCGGCGCACGTCCCGCGGAGTTCCAGATAGACCGCCGTATCCTTAATGTCTATCAGTTCCACATCGCCGCCGTCCTGTTGCAGCAGCGGACGGATATATTCCGCCAGCAGTTTTTCCACCTTTTTCGCAAACTGAAACGGTGATAACGCTTCACAAGCCGGAGCCGGAGACGTATGTTCTTTATTAGCGGAAATATCCGTCAGCAAAGGACTTATGCCGCTTTGCCCATGAGAAGGTTCTCCCCAAACCTCGTTCAAAATGTCCTGCAAGCCGCCGGACGTGTGATGGCACGAAGCACACGCTCCGCCCGCTTTAACCGCCGCCGAGATATCCGCAATACTATGTAAATTCAATTCTTTAATTTTCCGTTTAATGTACGGTTCTGTTAACATAAAACATTGACATACAATTCTGCCTTCCTCTTTTTCTTCAATATGCATGTCTATGCCCAGTGCATGGAGATTCACGTTCCGTTTTTTTGCCCAGTTAAAAACGGCTGCCTGCAACGCTTCGGCTCCCATCACGGAACAGTGGATTTTCTGATCCGGCAATCCTTCGAGAAAATCCACGATGTCCTGATTCGTGATTTTCAGGGCTTCGACCGGCGTGAGGGACTGTTCTTCGATGATGCAGCAGAGTGCTTCGGAAGCGGCGATGGCCGAGGTGCAGCCGAAGGTGAGGTAGCGTGCTTCGACAATTTTATCTTTGAGCGGATCGGCTGCGTCCCGGCGTACCCGGAACGTGAACCGGAGAGCATCGCCGCAAGCGATGGAACCGTGTTCGCCGAGACCATCCGGCTCGGCGATTTCACCAAGGTGCGTTCCCGGCTGTCCGTGAACCGCCGCCGTGAACAAATCCATTGTCTTTTTACTGTATTCCCAAGCCATAGATCATTCTTGTTTTTCAAACCGGACGTTCATTCAGGGGCGTATAATGCCGTCTGTTATGTCTGTCCGGCAAGGGCTGCCCGCCGCTTCTTTGGGTTTTCCGCAAAGGGCAAACAACCACTCTACTTCACTTCGCTCAATTTAAGCCAGCGTTTTTCCGCCGCAGAAATCAATGCGGCTTCAAGAACCCTCGCCGTCTGATAGGCATCGCTGAAATCCGGCAACGGTACTGTCGGTTCCTTGCCCGCCAACTTCAACAGTATGTCGTATGCCATGGACGTAAACGAATGTTCATAGCCGATAAGGTGTCCGTCGGGCCAATAATGACCGGCATACGGATGCACTCCGTTAGTACAGAGAATCGTCGTCCAGCCCTGCACTTCACGCGGACGGGTCTTGTCGAAAAATTCCAACTCGTTCATCCGCTCGAAGTTAAACTTGACGGCCCCCTTCGAACCGTTGATTTCAAACCCGTTGGGATTGTAATTGCCTGTCGCCTGCCGGGCGGCTTCATAGAAACCAACCGCACCGCTGTTGTATTTCACAAGGAACATCGTGGTATCATCAACCGTGACATTCCCCATTTTTGCGGCTTCGGAACCGGCTTTACCGTAACGGAGTTGTTCGTCCGTAACAATACCGCCGCCGCTGTCCTGTTCGATGATTTTCCGCTGTTTGACCAGCGTTTCACTGATGGAACCGCAAATCTCTTCGACTTCCAAGCCCGTAACAAACCGTGTCATATCAACGATATGAGCATTAAGGTCGCCGTGTGCGCCGGAACCGGCTTTTTCCTTGATGAACCGCCATGTAAACGGAACCGATTCGTCCGCCCACTCCTGCAAATATGTTGCGTGAACCCGGCGGATTTCGCCGATAGCACCCTGCCGGACAAGTTTGTGCGCCAATGCCACCGCAGGACACCGGCGGTAACAGAACCAAACGAAAGTGTCGATTTTCGCCTTGTTTGCCGCTTCGGTCATTTCGCGGGCATCCTGCAACGTTCCGGCAATCGGTTTTTCGCAGGCGACCGGTTTACCGGCGGCAAGGGCGGCTTTCGCCGGCGGGGCATGCATGTGGTTTGGTGTGACAATGTCGACCAAACCGATTTCGGGAGATTTGACGAGGGATTCCCAATCCACGGAGGAATTTTTCCATTCCCATTTCGCGGCGAAATTCTCCGGTTTTTCAGCCGCGAGACCGAAGCACGTGTGTTTGACGCTGTGCAGCGGCGGATCAAAAAATTTGTTGACTTGTCCCCAAGCGTTAGAGTGGGAACGTCCCATAAAACCAGTACCGATGAGGGCAATGTTCATATCTTTTGCCATAATTTGCTCCTTGCGTAAATGAAATAAAAGTAAGGGAGACGAAATGTCCATTGTAGCAGAAACAACAGGGCTATTCAAGCGGTAGGGCGGCGGGGCGGGCGAAGAGGACATTGCGGACTCCTTTGGAAATTGAGGAACCAAAATAGGTATCTGTGCTTAATACGAAAAAAATCAAAAACGTTAGGTAAAAATTCACAAGGCAGGAAACTACGCAACGGACTGGGGAAATCCGCGGATGATCGATTGACTATGCTGATGGAGACGCAGGAACGGGCTGCATTTTATCATAAAAATCCCGCATAATCCCGCTGAAATTGCCTCCGCACGCTAGCGGGGAACAAGAAACGTAAACCGGTTCGGAATGATTTCAATCTCCAACGGCAAAAAACCGCCCGGATCACCGTCCAACTGGAACGGCACCGGTTCATCCGACGTAATTCTGTAACGCAAATTCTGTCCCATCGCTGCTGACGGCAGAAACC
>JAIRPZ010000240.1 GCA_031256755.1 Planctomycetaceae bacterium | reverse complement strand
CCTTATACAAAGGAGAAATACAATGCACACGAAAATTTTGACACCGGTTCACGAAATAACCGGCACAACCCTTACAGACGCTCCCATGCGTAGTAAAATAGGCAAAAGAACGGGGGGGGGGGACAATCTGATCTCGCCGGGCATCAGACCGTAGACGGTAATCCTTCTGCTGCCGTCTGCCGTCCGCAATCTGCCGTCTATTCCGCGGCATTCACCCTTGTCGAACTCTTGGTCGTGATCGCCATTATCGGCATGCTCATCGCTTTACTCTTGCCCGCCATCCAAGCCGCACGCGAGGCAGCCCGAAGAATGCAATGCGGCAACAACCTCAAGCAAATCGGACTCGGTCTGCATAATTATCATGATGCTAAAGGTCATTTCCCGCCGGGAGCCAATGGTTCAGAAAAGTACGCGAACTATCCGAAAGCGAAAGAGAATGTGGCTGACCGGACAACATGGACATTCCTCATCTATCCTTTTATCGAACAGCAGTCCCTCTTTGACCTCTATCAAGGTAAACTTACCTCAACCTATTACAACGGCGTTTGTTATGACACCGCCACGATGGAACGTCCCGGTGCGGTGTCGATTTCGGCGTATCAATGTGCCAGCGACCCGATGACAACCCGGTCTGTTATCGCCGGTACACCAAATGATGCCCGCGGCAACTATGCCGGTTTTTGTGCGCCGCACGCCTATTGGAATATGATAGAGTACATCAACAATTCTCAATGGAAGTCGCGGCACCGGGCACATTTTTTCTGTATCGGCGGGCCGGTGACTCATGCGACGTATCGGACAGGTCCGCAGCCGACCGATACCGCTGCGATCACGGACGGTTTGAGCAATACGATTGCGGTCGGTGAGATGATTAAAGGCAGCGGATTTCTTAACGATTACCGCGGCTGTATTTTTTGGGAGAATGCACCGGGTGCATTTCTGATGACCTATTATCCGCCGAACACGAAAGAACCGGATACGATTTACAAGGGTTATTACAATGCCAAAATGGATTTACCGAAGGCACCGACAACGCCGATACCTGCCAATTGGCCGAATGACCAGCAGGCGTGGTCGCGGAGTTATCACAACGGCGGAGTCAATGTTCTCTTCGGTGACGGTTCATGCCGTTTTGCAACGGAAAATGTTGACCCGCATATTTGGCGTGCATTGGGAACCATTGACAATGCGGGCGGCAGGGAATATGACCCGGATATTTCGACAGTACCGGAACACGACAGCGTTCCTGCCGAACCGTCAAGCGTCTCGCTGTAAAACGCAGAGAACAAAACAGGTGTATTTTTGCTTATTGAACGGCAGGCGAATGCCTGCCGCTCCCTTATTTTTCACTTTACCTTACCTTACATTTTCCGTTCAGGAATAACCTTTTACCATTTCACAAAACTCATGAGAACAATCATTATCATCACATTTTTTATCGTAACAATAACAATCATTTCCGGCTGCGGCGTGAACTATCCGGCGGTCAATTTGACCGGCACGGTGACGGTGGACGGAACACCGGTCGAGAGCGGTTTTCTGTCGATAACACCGGCAGAAGGCGGGCGGGGAACGGGCGTACGTACGGCGATAACGGGGGGCAAATATCAGGCGAAAAATGTACCTGCCGGCAAGTGCCGTGTTTCGTTTACAGCGGTGAAAAAGACCGGCAATAAGACAACCGGTATGAAGGGCGAACCTGTCGATGAGCAGGTCTCAATTATTCCCGACAAGTACAGCAACGGACTGGAAATCAACGTTGAAACAGGACAGGCAACGCTTGATTTCCCGCTGACAAGCATGTAGCGGCTTTACAGCCGGCGGACTGTTTGCGGTCTTGTACCGCAATGACATCGTCCATTCAACCGGACAGCGAATGCACCCTCATGTGATTACGTTTTTCTCCGATGAAGGAGAATACCCGATAATATCTGCGGACGATTCGGCGTATTTCCTGATCAGCGTTTCCCGGCACAGACGGGAATGAAACCGTTCTGTGTATTCATCCTCCGATTCGTGCATCCGCATTTTTCCCCCTTCTCTCCCGTCTCCCTGTCCCCCCGCTTGTTTTTCCCGAAATCCGGTTATAATAACCGCAGTTTATTTGCCGGAACCGTACGGCAGCGTACAACGCCGCTGCTGAAAAACAATGGCAGTCCCAAGATTACAAGAAAAATACCAGAAAACTATCGTTCCCGTTCTGCAAAAGAAATTCGGACGGGAAAATGTGATGTCCCTTCCCCGCTTGCAGAAAATCGTTGTCAACATGGGTGTCGGCAGCAATTTGAGCGAGAAAAAATATATGGAGGAAGCCGTTGATGTGCTGACGCAGATCACCGGACAAAAGCCGGTCGTTACAAAAGCCCGGAAATCCATTGCCAACTTCAAACTCCGTGAAGGAATGAATGTCGGGTGTATGGTTACGCTCCGCGGTATCCGAATGTACGAATTTATGGATCGGCTGATTTCCATTGTCCTGCCTCGTGTCCGGGACTTTCAGGGGATCAATCCGAAAAGTTTTGACGGCAACGGCAATTACAACCTCGGAATCACCGAATTTCTGGTTTTCCCGGAATTGAATCCTGACAAGTATTCCAAAAGTCAGGGTTTGAACGTAACGTTCACGATTCGCGGAAACAGCGATGATGAGTCGCGGGAAATGCTTCGGGAGTTCGGTATGCCGTTCCGTGCCGATGCCCCGCCCAAACGGAAAAAATCACACTAACATCAACATCCAACACGGCATTTAAGGTTATCATTTATCACAGGAATTGACAGTATGGCAAGCAAAGCAAAAATTCTGAAAGCCCAGCGAAAACCGAAATTCTCCACGCGGTCGGAAAACCGTTGCCAACTTTGCGGCAGACCCCGCGCCGTTTATCGTAAATTCGGCATTTGCCGGATTTGTTTCCGTAATCTCGCCAATCAGGGACATATTCCCGGCGTAAAAAAGGCGAGTTGGTAGTTTCGGGCGAGTTGGCAGTTTCGGCAGTCCGTTTTTGCGGATCGTTTCCTTATTACTCTTTTTCCCGAGCAAAGAGGGTTTGCAGAGATTCCAGTGTCCGTTGTGTGGCTCCGGTTTGATCTTGCACGAGTTTTTTCGCATTTTTGCCGAGTGCTGCGGCAAATTCCGGCTGTTCCAGACATTTTCGGACGAACATTTCCATATCGTGTTGATCGTGAACCACTTCGGCGGCATTTTCCCGCAGCATCATTTCGACAATGTCCCGGAAGTTTCTGGTTTTCGGACCGAAACACACTGCCGCCCCGTAAGCCGCCGGTTCGATCATATTTTGTCCTCCTCTGCTTCCCATACTGCCGCCGACGTATGCAATCGCCGCCGTTCCCCACCACGCACCGAGTTCGCCGATAGTATCCACCAATAAAATGCGGGTGCGGGACGGACATGTTCCCGGCTTTTGCGGTGCTGTCAATGCCGACCGCCGCTGCCACTGTACATTTTGTGTCTCCAGCATAGCGGCAACCTCGCGGAAACGTTCCGGGTGACGCGGAACAAGGATTAACCGTAATTTCGGAAATTGCGTTTTCAAATGCTCATAACACTGCACGGCGAATAATTCTTCCGGCTGCTGGGTGCTGCCGGCAAGAAACACGATGTCGTCCGGTTCGATACCGGCGAATGAGCGGAGTTTTACTGTTTCGGAATTATGTCGATCCGCAGCGGCTCCGTCAAATTTGATGGAACCGGTGATGCGGATTTTTTCGGCCGATGCACCGAGCCGGCGAAACCAGCCGGCGTACACTTCGTTTTGCGCCGCAATGAGATCGATCTTCCGCAGCAGCGAAGCGGCAAACGGACGAATCCAGAGATACCGTTTATAGCCGCTTTCACCGAACCTGCCGTTGATGATTGCAATTTTTGTTTTATGCCGGCTTGCCGCATCAACAAGATTGAACCAGAGTTCCTGTTCCGTCAGAACGAGCAAATCCGGTTTGAGGCGAGTCAATGCTTTTTCGACAGCCCAACTGAAATCGAGGGGGCAGTAAAAAACGATATGATTTTTGCTGTAAAGCTGTTTTGCCAATACCATACCGGTTTTGGATGTTGTTGAAACGGTACAATGCCAGTGGGGGAGTGTTTGCCGAATGTTTTGCAGCAGGGGCTGGAGCAGTTTTACTTCACCGACGCTGACGGCATGAAACCACACGACTTTGGTTTCCGCGCTGTCTGTTTGATCTTGAAGCACTTTTTTCCGTTTCGGGATTCTGCCGAAGAATTTTTGCCGAAAGCCCTCGCGGTATTTGCCTTGCCGAAGCGACTGGTAGATCAACATCGGTGAAAAGATCAAAAGGATGCCGCAATAGACAACATTAAAAAACCAACGTTTGCACATAAACGTTTGAATAGGAACGGTTCGGCTTTCGGCAGCGGACGCACTCTGCAAATCTGATTGTACCGAAACACGGAAAAAACACAACACGGAACTGCCATTTTATAAGCCGCCGCCCCTTGACGGAAATTCAGTTGCTTTGTATTCCCGAAAAACGTTCAAACGGCGCGGTCATTTGCGTCAGCAGTGTTTCAGCCGTACGGGTGAGGTCTTCCAACGGCGAAACACTCATCCCGCCGTACACGGCAGCATCAAGCGTTTCCAGCATATCTTGCAATTCCCGCACCAGCATTTCCGGGATTTGCTGTTCCCGCAGCAGCCGGCAAGCGTCTGCCGTTGTCATTCCGTTTTCGTCCGCATTCGCAATGTCCGCCGCAAATCCAAAAACAGCAGTTTGCAAATCTTCTGTGGATCGGACAGCCGGCAGCAGTTTTTTCGCCCGCCCCAACGCACCGCGGCGGCGGATCACACTCGGCTGCTGCCGCCGGTTTTGCCGCAGCAGCACACTCACTGCCGCTAATGCATAAGTGACCGCCAGCACCGCCATCGAGATCGCCCAATGTTTATAAGTCAGTATCGGCAGCAGCACTTCCGGCGAGGTTTTATTGGCAAAAAGCCCTTTTTCGGAAATCTGCATACTTTCGTCTGTGTGCAGATTACCGAAACTTTCCGCCGACTGCACCGTTTTCGTCTCCGCAATTTCCAAAGGAATGACCGAACTTTTCAGCGTTTGAAACGTTTCCGTATTCACATCAAAAACCGAAACGGAAAGCGGCGGAAACACAATTGGTCCCGCCTTTTTCGGACGAATCGTATAGATAAAGGCACAGGATCGCTCATCTGTTTCTTCAGTCGGCGGAAGATGCACCCGGAAATTTTCGGCAATTTCAGGAACCGAAGCGAAGTCCGGCGGGCGGACATTGGCCGTCGAACCTTGACCGGTCAGCCGTAAAGTGAGCGTCATCGGATCGCCCGTGCGGGCTTTTGCCGGTTCAAGACGGACATCCCAACGGAATGTTCCGAATGCACCAATGTAGTCCGCCGGACGGTTTTCCTGCGGAACATCCGCAACCGTTACGCTGACAGACGGAGCAACGGCGTAAAAATTCTTTGCCGCAATGCCTTTCGCCGCATTGGAGTCCGCGGCAGGCAGCAAACCTTTTAACGCTGCCGGTCCAAACGCATACGTGCCGAACTCCTGCGGAACAAAACGCCGGAGAAAACGGTACTCCCAGTAATCAACCGGCTTGCCGGAAAAATCAGGATACTGCACCAATTTCGGTTTACCGGAAAATTGGTAAACCTCCCGCTGCAACATATCGTCAAAAAAACCGAAACTCAATCGGGTGCCGCCGTAGTTGTTAATCGCAAAACCTTTTTGAGGCGGTCTGACAAGGATTTTATTAAGCCACGCTTCAAGATTTTCTTCGCCGTTCATTCCTTTGGCAAAATTCTCTTTAGCCCAAGGGATTTGCAGTTGCGGCGGCTGCCGAAGCAGCGAAAGCGGCTCTACATCGGCATGCTGTCCCGGCAGTGCCTTGATACGGATGACCAGCGCAACATCAAGCGGCTGCAACGGATAAAGCCGGGTTTTACCGGTTTCTATCGTTAAAATCACGGTATCCTGCTGTTCCGGCTCGACCACACGGACGTTCACCGCTCCGTTTGCACTGACTCCCTGTTTGCTGCCGTCAACGCTGAATGATTTCAGCAGCGGAGTGATTCCGTTCACCGTGATTTTCGGCAGCGGAATCGTCAGCAAACCGCTGCGTTTCGGTTCCAGAACATAGCCGTAAGTGGTAGTATGCGATTGATTCACCACTTTTCCGTTGACGATGAATATGCTGCTGCCGGTTTGTGAAGATTCTTTCGGCAGCGGCTGTACACGGAAGTCCGTCCAAGCGGAAATGTCCGGTTCGGCAGCATTGCTGACCGGAACGGAATCGGAAAGCGTTAAGAAATAAAGAAACGTTTCGCCGCGGAAAATTTCCGTCCGATCCATTCGCACGGAGACCTCCGGTTCGGCAAACGCCGCAGCGGATAACAAACAAAAAATCAATAAGGACAAATAACGTAAATTCATCAGTAATGTCATTGAAAATAACGTAAATAAAATGCGGTTATGCTGACGGGAGCGTTGCTGCCGGACACTTTGTGAAACGGCAGGAAGTGAACTCATTTAGAAACCGTTGCCCGGCGCAGAAGGACATAATTTTCTCCGCGGAATTCGGTGAACTCGCCTTCGATTTTCCAGATTTTATGTTCCGGTTTTTCTTTAATGGCGGTCAGAACGCGTTCCAGCGTTAGATTTTCCAAACAGGTATAACGCTGATTGTCTTCAACGGTATAAAGGACGGTGCGGTCTCCGGCGGTGCGGAAAAACACTTTTTTGCCGCTGCATGCGGTTCCTTCCCGAATCCGTTTGGACTTGACATCTTTTCCTGCCGGTGCGGAAACGATAGGTTTCTCTTCCTGCCCCGGCTGCGGCGGGACTTCGACCCGCTGTGCCGAAACGGCAAAACTCATCGACAGCAGCACTGCCGGTATGAGGAAAAACCGCCGCCGTTTTTTCTCCTGTCTGCACCCGTTGAAAACCGTTTTTCTCGTCATGATATTTGTTTGCCTGTATCATTGATTGTTCAATAGATTGAACAAAGATTATACAGGTTTTGCCGCCTGAAAAAATAGCCGCTCCTTGTTTTACCCGCAGCAAGGATGACGGCGTTTTCGTTACACTAACGCAACTTGAATTGCGAGACGATTTGCTGCAAGCCGGCAGCGGTGGCTTTCATTTCGCCCGCCGCACTCGCCGATTCTTCCGCCGCCGCCGTGTTCTGCTGAATCACCGAATCAATCTGCTGCAATCCCACCGTTACCTGATTGACTCCCTCCGCCTGTTCACTGCTTGCCGCCGCAATTTCCGCAATCAAATCCGTCGTCTGCTTAATCTGTTCCACTATCGTGTTCAGCACGTTTGACGTATGCACCGCCGTGTCGCCGCCCCGCTTGATTTCCTGACCGCTCGTGTTGATTAAATCAGTCGTTTCCTTCGCCGCTTTCGCACTCCGCGCCGCAAGATTCCGAACCTCTTCCGCAACAACAGCAAACCCCTTGCCGTGTGCGCCGGCACGAGCCGCTTCCACCGCCGCATTCAACGCCAGCAAATTCGTCTGGAACGCAATATCATCAATGACTTTGATGACACGCTGAATTTCATCCGAGTTCTTCGTGATTTGATTCATCGCCGTATTCATCTGCTGCATGGCGTTCTGTCCTTCCGAAGCCGCCTGCGATGCTTTTTGCGCCAATTCTTTCGCCGAACCGGCACTCGCCGCATTCACTTTCGTCTGGCTGCTGATTTCGTTCATCGAAGCGGATATTTCTTCCAAACTTGCCGCCGATTCCTGCGCCCCGCCGGACAGCGATTCCGATGCAGAGGCCACTTCCCCCGAACCGCTGTTGACCTGCATCACTTTCTCGCTGATTTCCCGAAGCGTTTTATTGACCTGTTCATACATTGCGGCAAAGTGCTGATTCAGCAAATCATGGGGGCCTTTACTCTGAATGGTCTCTGTCCAGTCGCCGCCGGCAAGCCGCTGCAAGCGGTCGCCTATCGTCCGGTAATCGTCAAGAATCTGTTTAATGCCCCGTCCGACTTCGCCGATTTCATCGCCGCGCGCAAGAATTTTCGCCGGCACTTCTTCCGACAAGTCGCCTTCACCGGCAATGCTCCGCAGTACGGCAACGCTGCGGACAATCGGTGCCGCAAAAGACCTGCCGACAACAAACGCCACTCCCACCGACAGCAGAATGATGCCGAGCGACACTCCGGCAACGAGCGTCATCATTTCGGTATTGTTTTTTCCCATTTTGCTGTCGGTTTCTTTGTCCGCTTTTTCAATATCCGTAACCAGATTGTTAATATGACTGTTGATGGCGTTGCGGAGCGTTGTCAGTTTTCCGCCGGTTTCTTCGGCCGCATTCATATAATCTTCGACATTGGCACTGATGATAACGCCCCATGAGTTTTTGCATCCGCTGAACCGGACGGGAACGTAGGTCTGAAACATGGCTTTTCCTGTCGGCGGGTCGGTAATCGTCATCTGGTCGAATTTGTCATTTTTGACACATTCAAGCAGTTGTGCGCGTCCGGGAATGTCTTTCAGGTTTTTCAGAACATAATCTTTGTTCGGATGCCAAACGATAACACCCGCTTCGTCCACCAGAAAGGCGAAACCGCTGCCGAAGGGTTTGTATTGCCGGAGAATATTTTCGATGCGGCTCACCGCCAAATCCGTCGTTGTCACTCCCAGCAGCTTATCGCCGTTCAGAAACGGCACCGAAACGGTAATCATCACGATACCGTTATAAAGATAAGGAGGCGTAATGTAGATTTGCTTTGTATCTCTGGCGACGGTATAGTAGTCGGACGTATCCGGTTCTTCAAGCGGTTCGACGGCAACTTTCCCGTCTTTATTTCTGTATCCCCAGGGAATAAAGCGTCCCTTGGCATCGCAGCCCATTTCGGTTTTGCCTTTGAATTGTTCGTCTTTTCCGTCAAAGGCGTTGGGTTCAAAACAGAGACCGGCTCCGCTGCATTCCGGTTTTTCGGCAACGCCGTCGATAAGATTCAGAATGAATTGCCGGTCATATTTTTCCTTCGGGGTGTCTTCCATATAGGTTTTGAAGGTATCGGCGATACTTGTTGTTTGCCCGATGGTTCCTTCGACGCTTAATGCGACTTCGGCGGCGACTTGCCGGGCAAGGTTTGCCATCACGTTGCGGCTGAGCGACTGGACGGAGGACTGTACGTCCTTATTGACTTCGCCGATATTATCGCCGAGGTCTTTTTCCAGTTTATTTTTAGCGGTTTCGAGGGCGGCAACGGCGGCGGCCATACTGTTGTCGAAGACGCTTCCGGTTGTCCGCTGACTGTAAAAAATAAGACCGAAGTAAAAGACGCTGACCAAAAGCGTCATGACCGAAAGAATGAGAACAAGTTGTGTTGAGAGTTTGAAATTAGACATTTTTATCTCCTGAATGTTGGTATAGGTGGTTTCTGCTTATTTTACAGGAGTGATTGTTTATTTTCAAGCGGAGTGTTTAGGGGGTTGTCCAAAGTGCGGGAGCAAGGAATAGCGGACAGCATAGAGACAGTCCTTGATTTTGCCGATCACCCGTCCGCCGGAACCGAAAAACCGTTATAATGCTTACCCGATGATATTCGCCTAATGATTTCGTCCGTACCCCTTATTTTTCAAACGTACCTTGAACCGATATGCCGCCGCGTTCTTCTTTACATTCCCGATTAAAAACGGCAGAGTGGGATTTAACGTCCATGATTGATGTCGTGTTTCTGCTCGTTGCGTTTTTTTTGCTGGTGATCAATTTTACGGCTGCCGACCAAAATGAACGGATTAAACTGCCGGTCAGCGAAACCGCCCAGCCGCCGGAAATGCCGCCGACCGAACCGATGACTCTGCACATCCTCGCCGAAGGAAATGTCGTCTATAACGGAACAGAGTATTCTCTTGCAGAATTGCCGAAACCGGTCGACCGCCAAATCCGGCTGCTGCAATATATGAATGTGCCGAAAGAAAAGATAACCGTCATTATCCGTGCCGATGCCCGAACTCCCTCCAAAACGGTGCTTGAGGTGATCGAAATGTGTCAATCCAACGGCTTAACCCGGTTTCTCCTGCGGACAAAAATTGATGAGACATTGCCCGAAAAGAGACCGCCCGAAAACATTTTGCCTCATTAAGCCGTGTTTCAAGCCGTCTCCACCGGAAATGTCATCACTTCGTCAATGGTTCCGGCTTGAAGCATCACCATGAGCAGGCGGTCGATGCCGAGTGCGGAGCCGCTGCAAGGCGGCAGTCCTCTTTCCATTGCCGTTAAAAGCCGGTTTTTTTCCGGCAGCGGCTGCCGTCCTGACAAAATCCGGCAGCGGTTGTTTTCCTGAAACCGCCGCCGCAGTTCGTCCGCATCGCAAAGTTCGTGATAGCCGTTAGCAATTTCGAGACCGTTCAAAAACAGTTCAAACCGCTCGCTCACCGCCGTACCGTTTTCCTGCCGCACTTGGGCTAACTGGGATTGAGAAGCAGGATAATCGAAAACGATCACCGCTTCCAAACCGGGCTGAATGCATTCCGCAAACAGCAGATCGATCCATGCGTCTGCCGGTTCCGACCGGTAGGAGTCAGGAATGCTGATCCCTGATTTTTCAGCGGCGGCACGCAGTTCCGGTACAGAAGTCCGGTGCGGATTCAAGCCGGTTTTTGTTGCAAAAATATCGCGGAATGTCTGAAATCCGATTTTTTGTCCGGGCAATAATGATTGAACAAGTTCGGCAAGCAGGTTCATACCGGTTTGATAATCATCACCGGTTCGGTACCATTCGAGCATGGTAAATTCGGGATTGTGCCGTTGTCCGCGGTCGCCGCTGCGGAAAACGGGCGCGATTTGAAAAACGGCATCCATTCCTCCGGCGAGCAGCCGTTTCATGGCGGCTTCCGGCGAAGTTTGCAGATAATAGGTTTTGGTTCCGTGATGATTTGCGGGCAGCGTACTTTCTGTAACGGAAATCGGTTCGATGCAGCGGTCAATAACGGTGTCGGCGGAAAGGATCGGTGTTTGGACTTCACAGAATGACCGGTCATAAAAAAACTGCCGGATTTTCTGAAGAACGGCGGAACGGAAAACAAGATTTTCCTTTTTGAATGTCTGCATATCGTTTTGTTACCGGAGATGCTCACGGGACTTGTCCAAAGCATGGTCTCCCGCTTGACGATGAGAATAAATTTTGTACAATTCCTTTTTGCAAATTCATTTGCATTTTTCCTAACGGCGGAAGCCCGCCGTTTCCGATAAATATACAAACAATCCGTTAAAAAACAAGGAGAATAATGATGGCTGCGAAAATTGATAAAAATACCTGCGTCGGCTGCGGAGAATGTGTTTCGTCCTGTCCGCTCGATGCAATTTCCATTGAAGGCGAAAAAGCCGCTGTCGATGAAGGCACTTGTGCCGAATGCGGCGCATGCGTGGACGTTTGTCCCAACAAGTCCATTTCGCTCTGATTGCCGGACCGGATTTCGTTTATTCAACCGGCTTGATTAACTTGCTTTTTCCGCTGCCGCCGTTTTCGGCTGCGGCGGGAATATCTTGTCGTACACGCTGCTTTTCAGTTTGACACACGCGCCTGCCGTTGCCATTAAAAGTGCAATAATCAGGAACAAGTTGAAAATCCAGCGTCCGATTCCCTTACCGGCAATACAGTTCACCGCATCGCCGATGTAATACCGGTTGTTGCTCAACATAAAAAACAGGAAATACGCAATCGGCAGCATCGTGAGGCAAATGGCTGAAGCCGCCACCGGAAACCAAAACGGCAGCGGAACAATCACACCAAACACTCCAATACAAGGTGTTAATGCAAAAAGCCGGAACCGCCACTTCGTTTGTTCCAAACCAAGCATCTCGCACCATGTAAAACCGCAGCATGTCATGTGCGCACTAACCGCCCCGCATGTCATTCCGAATAATCCGCCGCAGAATATCGCCGTTGCCAGTTTTTCCGAAATGAATCCGTCGCTGTGAAGTGCTGCCGCAGCCGCCAGCGGGCTAATCGTGCTGTTCACAATATCCTCTCCCTGATAAATGCCGGAAACCGTCATGCCGAGCATAATCAGCGAAGTCACGACAGAAACAGGAATAAACATCGTCATCACCAAATCCCATTTGGCAAGCGTCTTGTGTTCTTCGCCCCAGCCCTTTTTCAGCAGCGAATACGGATAGAGGAAGGTCATATTGATGCCGACCGTTGCCCCGATCATCCCAAGAACAACCGTGATCGTTTTGGCATATTCCGCAGGATTGTCATTGGAAGGAATTCCGTACCAGCCGATAAAACCCTTGAGCATTTCAAGCCACTGAATTTCCCGAAAGTTGACAAGAATCACCAGCAGGAAGGTCAGAAAGGTCAGGGCAATCATGCAGCGAAGAAACCATTCGTAGATTTTGATGCCGACTCCGCCGCGTCCGTAACTGAAAACGGCAATGATGTTAATGAGCAGAATGACGGCACCGGCAGCGGCACTGACCGCAAATCCCGCACCGGTGTATTCGTCAATTTGAGCAGTTTCCCCCTTTTCGTTTTTGACAACGGGACCCGCCCAGTAAAAAAGACGCTGATCGATTTTTTTGCCGGTCGTGAGTTGAATATCCGGTACAAATTGCTGCACCACGCTTCGGGCAGCACCGGCAGCAAGACCGTACTGCGGAAAATGCCAGATGATAGAAGCCGTAATTGTGCCGACAGCCCAGAGAAACACAAAAAGAATAAACGGCTGGCAGATGTTATTCATTTCCCGCATGAAACTCCAGTAGGGGCGGTCTTTCGGTTTAGAAAGAACGACATTGGAGACAGCGGCAAACATCAGGATTCCGAGAAAAATGGCAACGGGCTGCACCCAAAGAAGTTTGTATCCGAAAGAAGCACCGGCAACGACCGAAGCAGCCGCACTTCCCGCACCGAGTGTCATAGCACTTTGGAGCAAACCGGGACCGGTCAATTTAATGTAGCCCAATGCTTTACGGAGCGGCGGTCGTTTGGCAATGTCCTGAAGGAGTTCCTTTTCTTGTGTCAGTTTGTCCGTCGTCATTGTGTCAGGGGGAAGAGGTTATACAATCAAAACCGGAGGTTAACGCCGCACACGCCCGTGTGCAGATGCGGCATTGTAGCGGAAGAAAAAAGAAAAGCAATAAGGCTGCGGCAATCGCCGAAACAACTTCGCCCGCCGGTACACACGAAACATCGCGGAACAACCGGCGTGCCGAACAATCCGCAGCCGAATCTCTTTTTCTACCGTCCCATAAAGGAACCTTTTTTCTGCATAAAGTCGCGGAAAGAGCCGGGACGGGCTGCCGGATAACGGACACTGATCACGGTTTTGACCGTTGTTTTTTCGCCTGCCGGTGCCGGTACGGAAATACCTGTCCCCAAGCCGATGGACTTTGCCAATACTTCCGGCGTTACGGCAGCCGCAACGGGTTCCGCCGACTGCGGTTCAATGCCGGAAACGGTTTTCCCGTTCAGCAAATCGTCCGTTTTCGGATGAGGTCCGTAAAATTCGGCTTTACCGGTTTCAACGTCATAAACCGCCCCGACAACTTTAACTTTGCCCGATTTGACCGCTTCCCGAAGGATTTCGCTGCCGGCAAACAGGGCTTCGATTTGATAATAGATATTGGCTAAACAGACCGGCTCAATGGCTTCTTTGCCGGTTTTTCCGGTCGATGCCTGAATCCGTTTGACCGCAGGCGCGATGGACTGCATCAGCGATTCAACACTCCCTTCGTGACCGCCGTCGGTACAAGCCGCTGTTACTGCGCCGCACTTGGTATGTCCCAGCACAACGACCAGAGCCGTTCCGGTATGGGCTACGCCGTATTCAATGGAACCGAGTTGAGAAGCACCGCTGACATTGCCGGCGACTTTAATTGCAAAAATATCGCCGACACCTTGGTCGAACACGACTTCAAGCGGTACACGGGAATCGCTGCACGCCAAAATTGTTGCAACGGGATGTTGTCCATGTTCGGCGGTCTCTTTGACACGGTCGGGCTGACAGTTCGGATGCTCGGCTTTTCCGGCAGCGAACCGCTCATTGCCTTCCTGAAGACGTTTGAGGGCTTCGTCCGGTGTTATGCCGGCGGAATGTCCATGGTCATCCGCCGCAGTGAACAAGGTAAAAGGGGAAAAAGAGAGCAGTACAAGGAAACAGAAAGAATAAGCGGTTGTTTTCATCGTTTTATCATGTAAGGTTAGAGGCGGGAATACGGCAAAGCGTATGTTTTAC
>JAIRPZ010000199.1 GCA_031256755.1 Planctomycetaceae bacterium | reverse complement strand
CAGTTTTAGCGGCGGCAAATGATCCGTGAAGAGTTGAAGACGATTGTCTTTATAATGGCGGACTTCATCCAATTCTTTCTTTGCCTCTTGTAAACGGAAAGATAATGCCTTTTGACCGGTTTTTTCCGTTTGGTAATCAGGCAGTCCGGTATGATGACCCGCAATGAGATACGCCAGCGTTCTGCCGAAACTTTTACCGTACTTTTCTTCGGCAAATACTGCTCCAACGCCGGAATGTTTTGACAAACCGCTGGCATTATCGTCTTCATGTTCATATTCTAAACCATACGCCGCATGGAGTTTGTGTTGAAACCCGTCAAGAAGTTTTCCGAGGTCGTGAAGCCGACCGGCGGCTTTTGCCCAATCCTGCGAACCAAACTTTTCGGCAAATTGCCCGGCAAGTTGAGCAACCGTATTCAGATGATCGTCCAGCGGCTGATCTTTATGAGCAAGATAAGTCATCGTATAGTGTCTTGCTGGTCATTTTTGTGTATCCGTTATTGTAAATGATTACATTGGTTGAGTCAATATCGTCGGACAACACAGAAACAGCCGCTTATTGCGGACAACGTCTCTTGTCGCGCAATTCGCGAAAAACACATGCCGGACGGGAAAATGTCCGTTCAAAAAATCCCTCTTGAATGACTTCCGGCAATTTTTTACCATTGCCGGAATGGAGGACTTTGACATCCGAACTTTTCCGGTAAACCTGCCGGAACCTGAAATTTTCACAACCGGCTGGAATCGGCTGTTAGACCGGACTGGGGACGTGCAAATCCGCCGCGACATGTTGCAGCCGCTGCCGGAAGTCCGAATCCTTGCGTCGGGAAATGTGTCTTCCAAAGTCCGTATCACAACCAAAAGTTGGTTTTTCATCCTGCCGCCGGACAAAGGGCGGGGCAACGCAGATTCTGCGTTGGATGACCAGACCATGTTAAACGGAGAAAATCAACTCTCCGCCCGCGAAGAACATACGCACGAAAATCATCACGAAGAATATGCAGACGCGGGGCATGAAGAACTGACGCGAATCAAAGTGCCGCGGGATGCCGTCAAAATCCAAGACCGGCTGAACTACATTTTGCAGCCGCCGATAGAATCGTTTCTTAATTTGCCGAATTTGGAAATGCCGTTTGAACCCTTTCCCTACCAGCGGCAGGGTATCGCCTTTTTGTACAGTGCCCATTTTGCGATTCTTGCCGATGAAATGGGACTCGGTAAAACGATGCAAGCCATTACCACGATCCGGCTTTTGCTGCGAACCGGCGAAATCCGCAATGTCTTGCTTATTTGTCCAAAACCGCTTATTTCCAACTGGCGGCGGGAATTCGCGTTGTGGGCTCCCGAAATCAGCGTGCATATTATTGACGGTTCACCGGCGCGGCGAAAATGGCTTTGGCAATTGCCGAATCTGCCGGTGCGGCTCGCCAATTATGAACTATTAAGCCGGGACCGGGAATTTTTTGACCATACCTTGACGGACGAGTGTATCAAATTCGATTTGGTTGTTCTTGACGAATCGCAGCGAATCAAAAATCAGTGGAACGCAACGTCTGCGGCGGCACGGGCGATTTCCCGCCGCCGGAACTGGGCGTTGACCGGCACGCCGGTCGAAAATTCGCAGGAAGACATTGTCGGGATTTTCGAGTTTCTCTCTCCCGGCTTTTTGGAATCGGGACTCGAACCGGAGAGAATTTGCAGCATTGTCGGCGAACACATTTTACGGCGGACGAAAGACAAAGTCCTGACGCAACTGCCGCCGAAAATGATTGATGACGTATTCCTCGAACTGCTGCCGGAACAAGCCGAAACCTACCGTCTCGCCGAAAACGAAGGCGTATTGCGGCTTTCGGCAGAGGGGGAAGAAATCACAAACATGCACGTACTGGAATTGGTTGTCCGTCTGAAACAGATATGTAATTTCGATCCGGCAACAGGACAGAGTGCAAAACTGGAACGTCTCCTTGCCGATTTAGAAGAGGTGGCCGCAAGCGGACGGAAAGCGATTGTTTTTAGTCAGTGGGTCGAAACCTTGTATCGTTTGAAAGACGAGTTAAACCGGTTCGGCATTTCGGAATACCACGGCAAGATACCGCAGAACAAGCGCGACGAAATGATTCGGTTATTCCGGGAAGATAAAAACATTCACGTTATTTTGATGAGTTACGGGGCGGGCAGTGTCGGTTTGAATTTGCAGTTTGCGAATTACGTCTTTTTGTTTGACCGGTGGTGGAATCCGGCTATTGAGGATCAGGCGATTAACCGGGCGCATCGTATCGGCGCATCGGGACCGATCACGGTGAAACGTTTTATCACGTCCAGTACAGTGGAAGAGCGGATCAACCAGACGCTGGAACAAAAGCGGCAGTTAGCGGAATTGATTTTATCCGGCGCGCGAGGACTTAATTCGTCAAGAGGACTGAATCAGGAAGAACTTTTCGGATTGTTCAATCTGAAAGTGCCGGAAAAATTAAGAAAAGCCGCTTAATCAGCAATATCTGTGCCGGAAATCCATATCCGGTGTCAAATCATGACAATTCTTGCGGCTGTATCAGTTTTAGTGATGATTCTGCCGAAAACTGCCGATATTACACCGGTGTCGGGGGCGGAAGTTTTTCTTCTGTTCTGAAATGACTCGGTTTCATCATTTTCCCCCATACAACGGAAAGGATTCAGCGTATAACGGGTTAGGGAAGATACCGCCTGTATCGTTTTCCCCGCTCGAATAACGGCAGAAAAGAGATCGGACCCGCTGTTTTGTGTGGAGCCGGTTTGAAAAATAACCGATATAACCAAGCGTGTTGATTTCCGCTGCTGTAAGTCCTTTCAATAACGTTGTTTTGGAGAGTAAAGCAATGGATATGCAACTGCAAGAACAAACTTTGTCTGTCAGAGACGATTCGGTTTATAACGGGGGAAAAACCGCCGTGGAGCATGACGTGAAAGCAACGGTATTAGTCAAAGGCGAAGAGCGGTACGTTTTTCTTTACAACGAGCAAAACCGGGGTGAAACATTACGGCTTCTTGGACGGTTTGCTTCCAATCCCGACTTGAGTTTCACATGGTATGACGCGGCGGTGGTCAGTCAAAAAATCCGGCAGGAAAGTCAGCAAAAAACACGCGAGCAGCAGCGGTCGGCGGGTTCGTTGCGTTATGTGCTGCGGTCTGCCGGTGAATTGTTTCAATAGTCCTGTACGGGTGCCGCGTCAATTTCCCTCGCACCGGACAATTTTCGGCATTTTCATTTTCCGCTGTTGACAATTCGCCGGTTTCGGGGTATACTAAACATAGATACGTCACGTCGGCGTATGTTATTTTTACCCCTTATACAAAGGAGAAATACAATGAGTACGAAAATTTTGACACCGGTTCACGAAATGACCGGCACAACCCTTACAAACGCTTCCATGTGTAGTAAAATAGGCAAAAGAACGGGGGGGGGGTTACGTTCGAAACAGCGTTAACAGTGTAAGCACTGTTTCCCGCCCATATGCCCGTCCGGCAAGGACTGTTTCCCGCTCTTTCGCCCGCTCTTTGGGCTTCACTTTGGTCGAACTCTTGGTCGTGATTGCCATTATCGGCATGCTCATCGCTTTACTCTTGCCCGCCATTCAGGCAGCCCGCGAAGCCGCCCGAAAAATGCAGTGCAGCAACCACTTCAAGCAAATCGGCATCGCCCTGCATAATTATCACCTTGCCAAAGAAGAACTACCGCCGGGCGGCGGTTCGATCATGATGCAAGGAAAACTCACGACACTCTCAACAAATTCGAGTAACTGGTCACCGGATTTCTTTCTTTTTCCTTACACGGAACTTACCGCTGTCTATGATAGTATTAGCGCACTAACTCCCGGCAGTGCTGCGAATGAAAATCCTTGGGGGACTCCCGCTCAATATCTGAGAGGCATATCTCTTGTCCTTTGTCCGTCCGACCCGATTGCCATGCTGCCTTCTACACTTGGCAACGGAATGTCCCGTTGTTCTTTGCGGCACTGTCTCGGCGATGGAATGTGGCATTGCGGTCTGGTGGTGACTATTGAGGCAAAAGACGGTACTCCTGTTGTTCAATACCGGGGAATGTTTCACCGCGGACTAAGTAAAACATTCGATATGGTCTCGGACGGATTGAGCAACACCGTCGGATACAGTGAGGGAGTTTGCAGTGACCTGAAAGATGACGGAGTTGGAAATATAAAGGTTATGGGAACGAACATCAAAGGCAGCATCACCGGCGGCACAGGAAACACGACTCCTTATAACGGGACAACTGCCATTCCGTCGCGGTGTCTGAATAATGCGTTGACTGCTGACCGCAGTAAACTGGTTTCCGGTTCGGACAGTTGGCGGGGACATATCCTCGGCGACGGCAGAGCGGCAAATCATGGTTTTCACACAGTCCTTCCGCCGAATTCGCCGAGTTGCGGTCATGGTGTACAAAAGGGCGGGGCTGATAATTGGGGGGTCTTTTCGGCTTCGAGTGAACACAACGGCGGCGTGAATGTCTTAATGATGGACGGCGCAGTGAAGTTTATTACCAACAGTATTGACACCGGTGACTTGAACAAAATCCAAGGCGGAGATGGAACCGCGGCTAATGCTGGTAAGAGATACAATTCGGGACCGAGCAACTACGGCGTTTGGGGCGCACTCGGCACTCCCGCCGCAGGAGAAAGCGTGTCGCCGTGATAAATTAGTTTGCAGACAGCATTGATAATTTCCTTTAGACGGCAGATTGC
>JAIRPZ010000149.1 GCA_031256755.1 Planctomycetaceae bacterium | reverse complement strand
GGACAGAACGTCTTGATTGGCGGACATTCTTTTCGCATATTCAGCGTGAGACGGCGGCGGCTTCAATGGAAGTGGAAAAAGCCGAGGCGAAAGCACAAGGCAAAGCGCAGGGTGAAAGTGCCGTTTTGCATCATACACCGAAAGCGTATGCGCTGGGATTGGTTTTTGGTGCAGCGGCGGCGGAAGTCGTCATTGACGGCAAAAAACATGTGGCGGTGGCGCAGTTGCGTAAAGATTATCCTGCCGAGCGGGGCGGACTTGAAGTCAACGATATTCTTTTGGACATCAACGGTCGCGGGATTCGCAGCAAACAGGATTATATCGAAGCGATAGACGGAACATCACGGTCTCTCGAAATCAAAATCCTGCGCAATAATGAAATACTGGTGAAGAAGATTGATTTATATTAGGGCGTTTCTACCAGGATCCTGCGATACAATTTGACGGACGATTTACTGATTCACACGTTGGAAACAGTGCTGGAAAAGTTCAGCGTTTCGTCGAAGATGAAAACCATTATTGAATGTGGATGCGGTTTTGACTCATACTCATGCTTATAAGGCGTATCAGCATTTTAATACGGACGTGCGGTTGCGTGTGATCGATGAGTGCAGGGAACATATCCTCTCCTCCGGTTTTTTCGTTTATCTGCGGGCAGCTATCCGCCGCTTGATCATTTTGGTAAAATGTTCTCTCTGTTCCCGAAAAAATTTCAACAAAAACCTCGCACAGGAGACCTCTCACAATGCGGATATTGTCTTGTTTATGTGCTGCTTTTTACGCCGCCGCTTTGCTGCATTCTGTTTCGACCAAACCAGTATTTGCCGGATTGCCCGCCGATTCGCTCCCACTTTTGCAAGCCGGTATACGCCAGCCGCCAATGCTCGAAAAAGCACTCGCCGGTCCGATGAAAGAAACCGAAGAAATCATCTTCTGCATACGCATCAAAGGGAAAGACCCCCATTGGTACGTCACTTTCGGCAATTATTCCGGTCCGCAGCCGGAACCCCAAGAATACGCCCTCAAAAAAGAAGACGGACTCCTTTGGTGCTACGGAGACGGAACTGCTCTCGTCAAACAAAATCTCCGAACCGGTAAAATCAATATCCTGCTCCACGACGAAAACGGAGGAATCCGCGACCCGCAACTCCATTATGACGGTCAAAAAATTCTTTTTTCCTACCGGAAAGGGGGAACTCATCCGTATCATCTTTACGAAATCGATCTTGACGGTCAAAATCTCCGGCAACTGACAGACGGGATTTATGACGACATCGAACCAACTTACTGTCCCGACGGATCGATCATTTTTTGCTCTTCCCGCTGCAAACGCTTTGTTAATTGCTGGCATACGCCCGTTGCCGTTCTGCACCGGTGCGATGCGGACGGGAAAAATGTCCGCATGCTGTCGAGCAACAATGACCACGATAATACGCCATGGCTTCTGCCGGACGGACGCGTCTTGTATATGCGCTGGGAATACGTTGACCGGTCGCAAGTCCATTATCATCACCTTTGGACGATGAATCCCGACGGCACGCAGCAATCAGCATTTTACGGCAATCTTCATCCCGGCGATGTCATGATTGATGCGAAACCGATACCGAATTCTGAAAAAGTTGCGGCGATTTTTTCTTATGGACATGGGTCAAGAGAACACATGGGGGGCTTGCACCTTGTCTCGCCGAAAAAAGGTCCCGACGACAAAGGAAGTTCGGTACGGCTTGGACGCGGCTCGTTCAAAGACCCGTATCCGTTCAGCGAGGACTGCTTTCTTGCCGCCAACAACGATACCCTTTGGATTGTTGACGGCAGCGGGAAATTTGAACCGCTTTTCCAGTTGCCGAAAGAATTACAGGACAAAGGGTTTGCCGTTCACGAACCGAGACCGGTTCTGCCGCGTCCGCGCGAACGCCTTGTCGGAGACCGTACTGATTTAACAAAAACAACCGGTACGGTCGTGCTGCAAGATGTCTGCCGCGGACGTTCGCTGCATGGTTTGGAACGGGGGAAAATCAAAAAACTGCTCGTGCTGAAACAACTGCCGGCACCGATTCATTTTTCCGGCGGAATGGAAGCGGTCACCATCGGCGGTTCGTTCACGCTTGCCGAAATTCTGGGAACGATTCCGGTTGCGGAGGATGGTTCCGCCTTTGCCGAATTGCCGGCGTTGCAGTCGCTTTTTTTTGTGGCGTTGGACGAAAATGATTTGGCGGTCAAGCGGATGCACAGTTTTTTGACCTTGCAGCCGGGGGAAACGGCGGCGTGCATCGGCTGCCACGAAGAACGGACGGAAGCACCGGATATGAAAATACCGGTTTTGCAGGCATTAAAGCGGTCGCCGTCCAAACCGCAGCCGATTGCCGGAGTTCCGCCGGTTATTGACTATCCGCGTGATGTGCAGCCGGTTTGGGATAAACATTGTGTTTCATGTCATTCGCCGGAAAATTACGGCGGCAAACTTGATTTGACAGGCGATAAAGCGGCGGGCTGGTCGATGTCCTATATCCGGCTGACGCTGCACGGAAAATGGGTGGTCGATAACCGGAACCGCCCGATGAGCAATTTCCCGCCTTATCAAATCGGCAGCGGAGCAAGCAGTCTGATGAAATATCTCGAACCGGCGCACCACAATGTCAAACTTTCACCGGAGGAAAAGAACCTTGTCCGGCTTTGGATTGACACGAGCGCAACTTATCCCGGTACGTATGCTTCGCTGCGGAGCGGCGAGTATTATCCGTCTATTGATTGTACGCTGCTTCTTGAACGCTGCGGAGAATGTCATGCTTCGCCGGAAACGCGTGAAGGAAAAGCGAAGCCGTGGGAGAAATGGCATTTTCCGAATCATTACCGGAGTTGGGGCGGAACAGCGGTCAACATTTCAAATCCTGACCGTTCTTTTTTACTCCGCGCCCCGCTTGCAAAAGAAGCAGGCGGTCTCGGTCTTTGTTCCAAAATTGTCTTTGAAAGCAAAGACGATCCGGTTTACCAAAAAACGTGGCAAAGTATTGAACGGGCGCATCGGCAACTGGAAACGGGCAAACGATTTGATATGCCCGGTTTCCGTCCGAACAGCGATTACATTCGTGAAATGCAGAAGTACGGTTTCGTCAAAAAAGACCTGAAAGCGGATGAAACGTTTGATTACTACAAAGCCGAGCGGAAATACTTCGACTCGTTTTTAGTGATGCCGCATGAATAAGACAAAAAATCGGGCTGATAGTCCGCCCGATTTTGTTCCATCTGAATGTTTGTTAGCAACTTAATAAGCATCCTG
>JAIRPZ010000116.1 GCA_031256755.1 Planctomycetaceae bacterium | reverse complement strand
ATTATCAATTCAAAGAACAACCGATCAAAGTCCGAAGCGGTACGGTTATCCGTAACGGAAAATACGGGTGCGGCGGTATACCGGCGATCTTTGTGGTAAAATACCGTTATGGATACGGTTTCGGAATTTATTGATTTAGTACGCCGCAGCGGGATCGCCGATGAAGTCAAACTGACCGCCGCCGTTGCCCTGCTCGAAAAAGAATTAACGTCCGAACAGCGGGAAAATCCCCGTTATGTCGCTGATCAATTTGTCCGGCAATCGGTTCTCACCGCATGGCAAGCCCGGCAACTGCTCAAAGGACGCTATAAAGGATTTTTCCTGCGTCAATACAAGATTTTGGGGCATATCGGTTCCGGCGGAATGAGTTCCGTCTATCTTGCCGAACACATCTTGATGCAGCGGCGGGTGGCCATCAAAGTATTGCCCCGAAAGCGTCTTGAAAAAGCCATTTTTCTGGAACGTTTTATCCGGGAGGCGCAAGCCATCGCCTCGCTCGATCACCCGAACATTATCCGGGCTTACGATTTTGATCACGAAGGCGATCTGCATTATATCATTATGGAGTATTTCCCCGGCGATAACCTGCAAACGATTATTGACCGCGAAGGAAAAGTGCCGTTTCCGCGTATTGTCAATATCCTGCGGCAAACGGCGGACGCGCTTGCTCACGCTCACGCTGTCGGAGTCATTCACCGCGATGTGAAACCGAGCAACATTCTCGTCAACCGGCAGGGAGAAGTCAAAATCCTTGACCTCGGTTTAGCATTGCTCAATGAACAGGTTTATGAAGGACGGATCACTCATATTCAGGAAGATACAATTCTCGGAACGGCGGATTATCTCGCGCCGGAACAAGCCATTGACAGTCACAAAGTCGATGCCAGAGCGGACATTTACGCACTCGGCGGCGTTCTGTATTTTTGTTTAACGGGACATGCGCCGTTTCCCGAAGGATCGGTTTCTAAACGTCTTCTTGATCATCAGCAAACGGAACCTGCGGATATTCTGCTTGACCGGCCGGATACGCCTGCGGATCTTGTGGCACTTTGCAGGAAAATGATGGCGAAGAAACCGGTCGACCGGCAGCAATCGGCAAGGGAAGCCGCCCGTGATTTTGAGAACTGGCTGATTGCCAACGGTTATGCCGAAACGGATGAGTTTGACCGTTTCCCGACACCGGCGAAGGGAACGGGAAAATTCCGGGTGCATTTCGGTCTGCAAAAGATAAAGCCGGAATCTCTTGCGGAAACGGAAGATCAGTTGGGTTCTTCTGTTTTTGCGGCGGCGGAAGAAAATGTCAATCTTTTCGGCAATTCCGAGGCGGAGGGTTCCCGGTCTGCTTCGGATTCCCGAATGTTCACGCAGACATTCCGCCGCAATCCGGCATCTTCGATAACGCAGCCGGTCAAAACGGCAGCGGCAGCGGACGGGAATTTGCCTTCTGCGGAGAATGTTCAGGGGCAGGGCGGCGCAGGTCATGCTGCGCCGGCGGATTGGTACCGGTATTTGCCGGTTTGGTTTTGGACATTATTTTTTGCCGGCTACATTGCGGCGGTTTTTTTTGCCGGCATTCTGGCGGCACTGCTGATGGTTTTTTTCGGCGTGTCTCCAGCACGGTAAGTCCGCGCCCGCTTGACTTCCCGGCGGCGATCTTTATACTGCGAAAAATGCGTATGTCTGCCATCGTTATCCGGCAAGCCGGCAAAGAAGATGCCCCGCTCGTTTTGCAGTTTATCAAAGAACTGGCAGAATACGAACATCTTTCCGATTCCGTTGCCATGACGGCAGACATTTTGGCAGATTGGATAGAACAGCGGAAAATCGAGGTGCTGCTGGCAGAATATTCCGGTCAACCGGCAGGGTTCGTGTTGTTTTATCGGGTCTATGCGACTTTCCGCGCCCGACCGGGATTGTACATCGAAGATTTATTCGTCATGCCGGAATTCCGCAAACGGGGTATCGGCACACGGCTGTTTTGCGAATCGGCACGTATCGCCGCCGAAAGCAATTGCTGCCGGATCGACTGGCAGGTTCTTCATTGGAATCAAAAAAGCATCGCATTTTACGAAAAACTCGGAGGCCAACCGGTTTCCGAATGGCTCACCTACCGGCTGACAGAAGAACCGCTGCACCGGCTCGCCGCTGCCGCCGCAGACGAAATTGTTGTTTCTAACTCGCAAAAAGAACAAATTTGTCGCTCGTCGGCGTTGCCGGAGGATTGAATTCGCCGCAATTTTCGGGTAAAATCCCTATTCTTTGGAAGATTTTGTCCCGATTTGCCGGAAACCGGCAGTTTGGCACAATCTTTGCTATAAATGCAGTAAGAACAGATTTGCCGGAAACGTTCCGGTAAAAAAGAACTGTTTTCACGTTTCATCCCCGTTATAAGGAAAATCAGCACTATGCCCTCAAACAGTGTCCGTCAAAAAATCCTCGTCGACATCGCTGCCGACCCGAATTCCTCCGCCGTCCCTTTCGCCGGAAAAACCTCCGACCTGAAATCGCTTTTCGGCAATCACACCTTCAACACCGAAGTTCAGAAGGAACGCCTCCCCGAAAAGGTTTTTGAGTCCCTGCAAAACACCATCCAAAATTCCAAACAACTCGACCCCGGCATCGCCGAAACCGTCGCCAAAGCCATGTGCGCCTGGGCGTTGGAACATGGCGCAACCCACTTTACCCACTGGTTTCAGCCGATGACCGGCAGCACCGCCGAGAAACATGATTGTTTCGTCATTCCCGCCGGTCCCGGTGCCGCCATCGCCAAATTCAGCGGCAGCGAACTCGTCCGCGGCGAACCGGATGCCAGCAGTTTCCCCTCCGGCGGTCTCCGAGCCACTTTCGAAGCACGCGGCTACACCGCTTGGGACCCGTCCAGTCCCGCCTTCATTTTCCGGCACAAAAACGGCGCAACCCTCGTCATTCCGACACTTTTCGTCAGTTGGACAGGCGAAGCCCTCGATATGCGGACTCCGCTGCTCCGCTCTATGGCGGCTCTCGAACAGCAATCGCTGCGGGTTCTGAAACTTTTCGGTAACAAAAAAGCCAAACACGTTTATCCGACTGTCGGTGCCGAACAGGAATACTTCCTCATTGACCGCCGTCTTGCCGCTCTCCGCCCGGATTTGCAGGTGACCGGCAGAACGCTTTTCGGTGCCAAACCGCCGAAAGGACAGGAACTCGAAGACAATTATTTCGGTTCCATTCCTGAACGCGTCATCGGTTTTATGACGGAACTGGAATACGAAGCCATCCTGCTCGGTATTCCCGTCCGCACACGTCATAATGAAGTCGCACCGGCGCAGTTTGAAGTTGCACCGCTTTTTGAACCGGCAAACCTCGCCGTTGACCATCAAATGCTGCTGATGCAGTTGCTTCGGAATATCGCCGTGCGGCACGGTTTTTACTGCCTGCTCCACGAAAAACCCTTTGCCGGCATCAACGGCAGCGGCAAACACACTAACTGGTCAATGATGACGGACGAAGGGGAAAATCTGCTTGACCCCGGCGACACGCCGCACGAAAACGCCCAGTTCCTTTTCTTCACGTCGGCGGTTCTCCGTGCGGTTCATCAGTACGGCGACCTGCTGCGGATGAGTGTCAGCGGTGCCAACAACGACCATCGTTTGGGTGCAAACGAGGCACCGCCGGCTATTATGAGCGTTTTCCTCGGCGGCGCGTTGGACGAAGTGTTTCATAAACTTGCCGAAGGCACAGCGGCAGCGGCGAAAAAACAAGACCCGATTGAAATCGGCGTGTCAATTCTTCCGCCGCTCAAACGGCACAGCGAAGACCGGAACCGGACGAGTCCTTTTGCGTTCACCGGCAACAAGTTTGAATTCCGCGCTGTCGGTTCGAGTCAAAACGTGGCGCGGTCAACAACCGTGCTGAACACGATTGTAGCGGAATCGCTGGACTATATGGCGGGCTTGCTGGAAGAAGCATTGAAATCGAAAAAGGACTTCAATGCGGCAGTGCATGACATTGTTTGCAAGACCATCAAGGAACATCAGGCGGTCTTGTTCAACGGCAACTGCTACTCGGACGAGTGGAAAAAAGAGGCGAAGAAACGGGGCTTGCCGAACCTCATCACGACTGCGGAATGTCTTCCGCTGATTAACAGCAAAAAGACGGTGGACTTGATGACGAAGTACAAGGTTTTCAGCAAAATCGAAGCGGACAGCCGGCATGAAATTTATGCGGAGAACTACATCAAGACGATTCGCATTGAAGCGGAATCGGCGATTGAAATTGCGGAAACGATGATTCTTCCGGCGGTGCTGAAATACAAAACGGTACTTACTTCGGCGGCAACAACGAAGTTGCAGAAGGAACTGATTCACGGCTTGGACGGTCTGATTGACACGCTGATTGAGCAGTTGGCGAAGTTGAAGAAACTGGCGGTTTCTGTACCGGAAGAGTCCGTTCAGGAGACGGCGGAGTATTATTGCGGCAAGGTGATACCGGCGATGACGGCACTTCGGAAAACGGCGGACGAACTGGAAACGGCTGCGGACGACGCACTCTGGCCGATGCCGACATATACCGAGTTGCTCTTCGCAAGATAACATCCGCAAGATAGCATCAAAGCGGTGAAACTTTTGAGCCGGAAGTGCAGGATGCTGTGCTTCCGGCTTGCTGTTTCGCAATGCCGGTGACCGCAGGGATAATGCCGTGTGATAATGAAGTCCCTTGTCCTTCTCATTGCTCTGACCTCTTGTAAAATAAAACTTTTCGGGTAAATTTCGGAAGACATCCGAAAAGTCCGAATACTGCTGCAATGCCCGCAACGTTGACGAGAAAAACAATATGTCTGTAGAACCCTTTACACGTTTAGATAATGCTCCTGAAATTCGCAAACGATTATTACCTTACTGCCGCTTAAAGTCCGGCGATATTTGGATTGATTCGGTTGCAGGACATAAAGTCGGTTTATTAGACGCAGCCGATTCAAACAGCGTAGAAAAAATTTTTAACGGAGAAAAAGCAACGCTTGCTGTTCAAGACCCTCCCTATAACGTTGTTGTCGGAGCAGAGAACACGGATTGTTTATCAAAACGCAATCTCGCTGATTATGTGAATTGGTCAAAACATTGGATTGAAAATAACATTGCAGTTCTTGCGGAGAATGCAAGTTTGTATATTTGGCTCGGCGCAGACCAGCGCGAAGGATTTCAGCCGCTGCCGGATTTTATGATAATGATGCGGAATTATTCCGACTTACAGTCGCGCAGTTTTATCACTATGCGCAACCAGCGCGGCTACGGCACGCAAAAAAACTGGATGGCTGTCCGGCAGGAATGTTTATACTACACAAAGGGCAATCCTGTTTTTCATGTTGATGCAGAATACACGGATATTCCGAAGATACTGCGGCAGGGATATTATAAACAAGTCAATGGTGAACGAACCGATAATATGCAGCGCAGTAAGTCCGGGAACATTCGGGCAGGCAACGTGTGGGTTGACGTGCAGCAGGTATTTTACCGCTTGCACGAAAACGTAACCGGTTGTTATGCGCAGAAACCGTTAAAATGTATTGAGCGGATTATCAAAGCGAGCAGCAGTGAAAATGATTTGGTTGCCGATTTTTTCGCCCATTCCGGCACAACATTGATTGCCGGTGAAAAATTAAACCGGCGTGTGTTTACGTTTGATAACGACCCGATATTTGCCGAATTGACGATACGGCGTTTGGAGCATTTTCGTAAAACGGGATTGACCGGTTTTCAATGCGGTAATCCGTTTCCTGAAATTGATGATGTTGTGCTGACCGTGAAAAAAGACGAATCGAAAACGTCGAATCGTCGTTCCAAACTATCAAATGTGTCAAAAACCGCAGAGCCGGTATTATTTTAGCAATGGAAAAATTAACAGCATAACAGGAAGGCGGATATTTTTGAAGGACAAATAATGATGACGGAAAAGAATATCCGCAGTTTTGATAAATATCTTGTTTCCGGCAAGGACTTGAAACAAGCAGTTATCAAACAGTATCAGAAACAATTACAAAAACGGAACCGGGTTGCTCTTCGCAAGATAACATCCGCAAGATAGCATCAATGCGGTGAAACTTTTTGAGCCGGAAGTGCAGGGTGCTGTGCTTCCGGCTTGCTGTCTCGCAATGCCGATGACCGCAGGGATAATGCCGTGTGATAATGAAGTCCCTTGTCCTTGTCATCGTTCTGACCTCTTGTAAAATAAAACGTTTTCGGGTAAATTTCGGGAAACCTCCGAAAAGTCCGAATACTGCTGCAATGTCCGCAACGTTGACGAAAGAACACATTACCGACATCAAACGTTCCCGAAACGGCGATTTTGCGAAATTCATCATCCGAAACCGGGACACGGGAAGCATTGTGTTTGCGTTGAAACACTTGGGACATCTGCCGGACGATTTTAACGCTGAATTTCTCTACGGACTGCTCAAACACGAAAATTCCGAAATACGCCAACTTGCTGCGAAAAATATCGGAAAACTAAAAGAAAATTCCGATGCAAACATTTTATTTCTCGTCTATCAGCACGAAACCGACACCAACGTCCGCCGTGAGATTGTTTCCGCCATCGGACGGCAGCGCAGCACCGAGAATAAATCAATTCTTTTTAACTTTCTCAAAGACACAGACCCGAAAGTTGTGTGTCAGGCAATCCGCGCGCTGCTGGTACTCGGCAGCGACAAAGAAATTGAAAGCGGATTGAAACCGCTTGTTAATCATCCAAACGAAATGGTTCGGACAGTCATTTACAAACAGTTTTTTGCAGCAGCGAACCAAAATAAAAACACGATTCCGCATACCGAGACCTATCCGTTTCTGAAAAATACGGTCGTGAATGCGGACGTTTTAGAAGCATTAAAAGTTGTGCCGGACGAAAGCGTTCACCTAACCTTTACCTCGCCGCCGTATTACAATGCAAGGGACTCTTCCATTGCTTGACACTTGTGATATAATTCTGCTATGAAAGTTGAAAAATTTACCGACAAAGACCGGGCATTAGTTCTGAAAGAATTGGAGCGAATTCAGAAAACGAAACTCATCAAAAAGACAAGGAAACTTTTTATCGATGAAAACGGTCTGCCCTATTTGATTGCCGGCGGCAGTGCTGATTGGCATGGAATGACGCAGAAAGGAATTGCTGATTTAGACAATTATAAACGGGAAGGGGCTTTTGTTCTTGTAAAGAAATTCAAAACGAAAATGGAAATCAACGTCGGCTCGCTTTCTGTTTTCGTTACAAATATACATAAATTACGGCGGAATAGCACGGGGAATTATCAATTCCATTGTTTGGCTGTGGAAGACGGTGTTGTTTTGGAGGAAATCCCGGAATTGTATTGCAACAAGGTTGCCGAAATTTTCTTTTCCAATCATACAAAAGATTTAAGCCGGTTAAAAGAAATATCAAAAATTATCAATATCGAGGTTGCGGACAATACGCCGCTGACGCACGCCGATATTCAAGCCAAACTGATTTTAATCGGAAGTTATCTTAACTACCGGACATATACACCGGACAGAGGCAAACAAAGCATTTACGGAACGCTCGGCGATTTATGTTCCGAGAAGGAAGTGCCGAAAGAAAGCATTCCGTCTATCAGTATTGATTCGGTCCGCTTTGTTGATGTGATATGGTTTGACGAAGAAGGTTATCCGACACATGCATTTGAAGTCGAGCATACAACGGATATTACGAAAGGACTGCTGCGGCTTTATCAAATTCATAAGTTGCGGATTAAACTTTACATCATTGCGGAAGAAGAAAACAAACAGAAGTTTCAGCGTGAAGTCCAGAAAAATCCGTTTATGAAAATTAAGCAGGAATACATTTTCAAGAATTATCAGGAGTTAGATGAGTTCTTTGAAAGTGTCAAGAATTTTACACAAATCCAGGAAAAATTTCTGAAAGGAGCGTAAGATGACGTATCAAGTTGAAAATACGATGCCGTTAATTTATACAACGGGAGCATTTCTGCGTCCGATGCAAGTCAAAGATGCAAACGGCAACGAAAGGTGGATTTGGTATGTTACAGAGTTTGAAGACGGGGACAGTTTCTATGACGGCAATGTCTATAATCCTCGTGAAGTTGCCGGTTCTCTGGAAGAGTTGCTTGTTGATACAACCGCTGAAATTTATGAAAAAACATAACTGGTTGAAAAACAAACGGCTGCAAACGATTTGAAAAAGTTTTCGAACACTTCGGGATACCGTTCACGCCGTTTAACGGAAACGTGGAAACAGCGTTGGATGAAATACTCGAAAGATTGTTTTCGTCAATATAAGAATTGCAATTAACGATTAAATTGCTGCCTGCGGACAAAC
>JAIRPZ010000084.1 GCA_031256755.1 Planctomycetaceae bacterium | reverse complement strand
GCTTAAACGGCATGTGTCCGGCGAAGCGGCAGTCCGTTTCGGAGTATTACATTTGGCGAGCGTTTTGAGGTTTTGCTCTCAATCGTTCTCTCACTTCCCGCAAAGTGCGATCCTTCTTCTTCGTCAGACGCACTACTGTTCCCGCCATTTCCGTCAGAAACGTCCAAACCTCCCCCAACGCCGCTCTCCTTGTCCTTCTCCGAATGCAGGCAATTCTACGCCTCCCAATGGCGAAGAATAGATTCCTGAAATCGTTTTGCAGGTCTTTGATGGAGATTCTTTTGAGGATTTCGGCGATGGGAGAGATGGGAGAGATGCCTGCCGGCAGACCGGGTATGACGGTGTGAAACGGGTGGGAGACACTGTGTTTTGACCGCGGGGCGACGCTGTGGAGGCATTGCAGAAGTCGGGCGGCTGATGTTTCAGAAGAGGACATTGCGGACTCCGTTGTATTTTGGGAACGGGAAATAATTATCTGTGCTTAATACGAAAGAATATCAAAAATGTCGGGTAAAAATTCGCAAGTCGGGAAACTCCGCAACGGACTGAAGTAAAAAAGGAAAAACTTGCCAGCGGCTTGTAAAAAAGATGTTTTTGGTATAAAATTCTGCTCTCTGATTTTTTTCGTCCTTTTTCCTTTCCGGCAGACAACAGATCACCGATGCGGCATTTTATTACTTTGAACGATATTTCGGCGGCGGAATATCAGCGGATTCTCGAACTTGCGGCTGTTTTGAAAAAAGAGTTGAAACAGGGCAAAATGTCCGCTCCGCTTGCCGGAAAAATGATGGGAATGATTTTTGAGAAACCCTCGCTGCGGACACGGGTCAGTTTCGAGACGGGAATGTTCCAACTCGGCGGCAGTGCGATGTTTCTCGGCAGCGAAATCGGTTTCGGAAAACGGGAATCGGTCAAAGACATTGCCGAAGTGCTGAGTTCAATGGTGGACGTAATTATGCTGCGGGCTCTCCGGCACAAAAGCGCGGAAGAGATTGCCCGGTACAGCCGCTGTCCGGTCATTAACGGTTTGACAGACCAAGCCCACCCGTGTCAGGCACTTGCCGATATGATGACCATTTACGAAGTCTTCGGACAGATACAGGGAATCAAATTTGCGTACATCGGTGATGCAAACAATGTTGCGGCGAGTTTGCTGCGGTCGGCATCGAAACTGGGATTGAAATTTGCTCTTGCTGCACCGGAAGGATTCCAATTCGAACCGGCAAGATTGACAGAGTTGATAGGGACATCTCCTGCTGCCGGTTTTGAAATCCAGTTGACCGGCGATCCTGCTGAAGCGGTCAAAGATGCGCATGTTGTTTACACGGATGTTTGGGTCAGTATGGGACAGGAAAATGAAGAAGAACACCGGAAAAAGGTCTTTGCTCCTTATCAGGTGAATACCGGATTGATGCGGCAGACGCGGAAGGATGCGGTGTTTCTGCATTGTCTTCCGGCACGCCGGGGTTTGGAGGTGACGGATGAAGTGATGGATTCTCCGCAGAGTAAAGCGGTGCAGCAGGCGGAAAACCGGCTGCACGCCCAAAAGGGCTTGCTCGTGTGGCTGCTTCAGGAATAGACAAGGCGGTTATGTTTTCGGCATACGCCGCCTGTCCCTTATGCGAAAGATCAGTCGGCATTGTTTCGTTATTCCTCTATTCGCCGGTTGTTTTTGCTGTTTTTACAAAAACCGAGCAGGATTATGTCTGGTATGCATTATGGAAGAAAATGATCGGAAACATTTTTAGCCTGCAATACCGCTCTAGTAAAATACCGGCGGAGGCGGGGCAGCACTGTGCCGGATAAACTCATTCGGAATCCAGAACCAGCCAAGACCAATACAATAACGCAGCAGCATCACGGAAAAACCGAAAAAACAAAAATGAAAAAATGCCGGAACCGAAGGAATTTGAAGCATTTCTTCAGAAAAAAATGATGCCAAATATGCAAAAATAATAAAATAAAACCAGCCGAGAAAAACATCCGCCCGGCTTGCCGACAAAAAATATTCAAAAACAAGCCATATCAAAACATATCCGGCAGCCGTCAGTCCCGTCTGCCGCAGCAAACCGGATTCCGTGAAAACCAATAATTGTTCCCGATCCTTGAGAATGTGATAGCCGGCAAACACCAGCGGAAAACTCACCGCACTGAGTCCGATGATTCCCAAAAAACTGCGGAGAACCATCGGCATCGGAATCATTCCCAATAAAAACGTCAAAAGCACAATTCCCAGCACGGCGAGTGCCAGCCGCCCCGCTTTGATCGGATCAACGTCTGAAGACAGCCGCGGAATCGGCATTTTCTCCGCAGGCAATTTTACGTTTTTCGCCGCATCGCCGTCTTCCTGAATGACAACAGAAACAAGAGGAATGGCAATGGTGGTTTCGCAATTCGGGCAAGGTCCCGTCTTGCCGGCAAATCGGTCGCTGACCTGAAACCGTTTCAAACAACCGGGACAGACAACGCGGATAGGCATTGTTAGAAGGAATACGGATAAAATGAACGCCGGTTATTGTACTTTATTTCACCCCGTTTGCGGTAAGGGCGGTTCAGCCGTGCTGTCCAAATACAGCCGGTATGAACATTGTTCTTCATGGCAGTACATTTTTTGACGGGCGAGCAGAACGTCCCAATCGACTTTTTCTGCGTCAAATTCGGGTCCGTCCACACATGTGAATTTCGTTTCATGACCGATTTGGACCCGGCAGCCGCCGCACATGCCGGTTCCGTCAATCATAATGCTGTTCAAACTGGCAACGGTTTTCACTCCGAAGGGTGCGGCCGTCTGCGCACAGAATTTCATCATCACCGCCGGACCGATCATATAAACGCAGCCGATTTCACCGCCCGAACCGGCACTCCCCCGCTGTTCCAAAATTTCCCGAAGCGGTTCCGTCACTAACGCTTTCCGACCGGCACTGCCGTCATCAGTAGTGATGATGTATTCATTGCTGACGGCAGACATTTTATCCTGCCAAAAAAGCAATTCTTTCGTTTTTGCTCCTTGGATGGTGATGACCCGGTTTCCCTGCCGGTGCAGTTCTTTGGCAATCGGATAGATCGGGGCGGTACCGACTCCGCCCGCTGTCATGATGACGGTGCCGTAATTTTCAATTTCGCTGGGATGACCGAGCGGTCCCATCAACGCAAACAGTTGCTGCCCTTCCTGCAATTTCACAATTTTTTTTGTTGATGTGCCGACAGCCATGATGACGAGGGTGACGGTACCGGCTTCGGCATCAAAATCTGCGGCGGTCAGCGGAATCCGTTCGGCATCTTCGGAAGCCATCACAATGACGAAATGTCCCGGGCGCAGTTTCTTTGCCAATCGGGGATGTTCGAGGGTCATCTCGAAAATGTTCGGAGCAATTTCAATGTTTTTGAGTATCGGAATCATCTTCTGCCGGAAGTGAAAAAACTTTCAGTTATTCTATCTTAAAACTGTTTTCCTTTCAACTTTGTTTTTCATCGGTATCGTTTGCCGATGCTGTTGTTTTTAGAAACTTGTATTCTAATGCGTTTGCATAAATCAAATACGATAAGAGCCAAACGGCGATGTGGACGACGGTCATAAAACCAAAGCCCCGGAGCAGCCATTCATCCCAAACCGGATAACCGCGCAAGTGAATGAGAGCGATAAGCAAGGTATAGACTGTACCAATTTCGGCAATAATGACTTGACCGCGAGGGACAAAACGCATAACTTGTTGCGGAACGGTTTCTTGCGGAAACGGAAATAGAGAAACCACGAGGAGGCGGCAACCAGCCGCGCTGCCGCCAAGACCATCAGCGCGGCGATAAACCAAACATTATAATAGCCGATGACGGGTCCTGTGACTGAAAAAGCGTAACTAACCATTAACGGAAATTCGCAGGCAAGCAAAGCGATGATGATAAATGGCGAAAGAACGATATAAACCTTTGCTGCGGGCAACATTTTTAAGCAGGAGAATAAAAAACGGCATTCTGTTTTTGCGAGCAGGATGCCGTTTCAATTTGTGTCATTTCAAGTGTTCCGTGTACCAGTGAATGGCTTTTTCGAGTCCTTCATCAAAATAAACGCCGGGTTTATAGCCGATCATTTTTTCGGCAAACGAGACATCGGCAAGCGAATGTTTAATATCGCCGGCTCGCGGCGGCAAATATTCCGCCTTCACTTCGCCCCCCATCAGCGAATTCAGTTTGGCAAGAATCTGATTGAGCGAGACCGCCGCATTGCAGGCAATGTTCATCGGCAAGCCGGTACAATTCTTCGCCGGTGCATTCGCTGCCAGCCAGTTTGCCTGACACACATTTTCGATATAACAAAAATCCCGGGTTTGCTCCCCGTCGCCGAAAACCTGCGGACGCTGTCCCCGCAGAATGTTCATCACAAATGCCGGTATCACTGCTGCGTACGCTCCGAAAGGGTCCTGCCGGGGACCGAATACGTTAAAATACCGCAAGGCAACGGTTTCCATTCCGTAAACAGCGGCATACGCCTGCAAATAATGTTCGCAGCAAATTTTGTTTGCCGCATACGGACTGATCGGCTGCGGCATCATCGTTTCTGTCTTCGGCGACAGCGGATTATCGCCGTAGGCGGCACTGGAAGCCGCGAAAACCACCCGCTTAATTCCGGCGGCTCTTGCGGATTCCAAAACCGTGATTGTGCCGTTGACGTTGACATCGTGAGCCGCTGCCGGATCGGCAACGCTGGCAGGAACCGAAGCGAGAGCGGCTTCGTGAAAAATTGCCGACACGCCCTGTATCGCCTTGTCAACGGCTTGGCGGTGACGAATGTCCCCTTCGATCAGCGTGATTTTGCCGATAATATCGGCGAGATTTTCCCGCTTGCCGGTTGAAAAATTATCCAGCACAACGACATCATGTCCTTTTTCAAGAAGGAATCGGGCGAGATTGGAGCCGATAAAGCCCGCCCCGCCGGTAATCAGGTATTTCATAGTTTTACAGCACAATGACAGCAGTACAACAATGTACCGCCGTATTGTCCTCTGTCATCCGGCATTTGTCAATAATGCGTGCGGTGAGTGCATTCCCAAACTTCCAATATGCGTTTTGTGTTTGCTTCCGCCCGCCGTTTTTTCATTGTTATTTTTTGACAGGATTCACAGGATTGTGCAGGATTTTTTATGACAAAAATACTGCCCGTCCGGCAAGGACTCCTGTCAATCCTGAAAATCTTGTAAATCCTGTTCAAATTTTTTCTTGCTGCGGTC
>JAIRPZ010000072.1 GCA_031256755.1 Planctomycetaceae bacterium | reverse complement strand
GTCCGCAACGTTGCAAACGCTATTCGCATACTGGCCGACATTGAAGGTTTTTACGGGTCCGGCGAAATGAATTCGCTCTACAACCGCCACATCGTGCCGGTAAAACTGTTCTTGCTTGGATTTACGAATACAACCGCAGCGTTGAAAACTTGCGGCAAATCAAGAGCGGCGACTGGTGCAAGTAATCAGCGCAGCGCATACTTGCCGCGTTCCTTTTTGACGAAATAATCGTGATCGCCGGCAGCGGCGGGCTGCCCGCCGCATCATCCTTTCCCGCAGCAGGTCTTGTATTTCTTGCCGCTGCCGCAGGGACACGGATCGTTACGCCCCACCGCCGGCCCCCGGTACTTCGGTCCCTGATTGCGGATCGGCTCCATTTTTTTGTCAGAATTTCCCGCCGCATTCGCTGCATCCACATCCTCCGTATTTTTCGAGGTCATACCGCTCAATGCCGATCCCGCCTCGTCATGCCGCGTCTCCGACTCCTGCCACGTCGAACTCACAAAACCCGGATCAAGTTGCTCCATTCGGAAGATCAAATCCGTGACCCGACTGTAAACCGTATTCCACAATTCCGAAAAGAGTTTCATACCTTCCCGCTTGTATTCCACTTTCGGATCGACCTGCGCATAACCCCGAAGTCCGATACTCGACCGTAAATGATCCATGACAAGCAGATGATCCTTCCAAATCGTGTCCAGAATTTGCAGCACCAGCGACCGTTCCATCTGCCGCATTTCAGGATTGTACCGGTCTTCCACCAGTGAACAGAGACGGTCTTCCAATTCCGTCACCTCCCACGATAATAATTTTTGCAACGTTAATGACGGAGCGAATTCGGCATTGACCCAAGCAAGAAATTTTTCCAGTTCGGCATCGTTTTTGATTTTCTGCACCGGCATTGCCGCCGTCTCTTTTGCCGATTTGGCAGTGGCATATTTGCCGGTGTATTTTACCGGCATCTTCGCCACACTTTGAGCGGCGAATTTTGAACCGACCTGTTCTTTAACGGAAGACACAGCCCTTCCGCCTTTTGACTGTCCGCTGTCCGCCGCTTGCTGTCCGGTTTCGATTCCGTTATGTTTGAACAGTTCGCCCAGCCGGAAACGCAACTCCTTATACACGCCTTCAGCACGTTCCGATGTCAATCGGCTTTGGGCAAACATCGTTTCTTCGATTTCCTGTCGCTGTTTGCTCTTCAAATCGTCCAGCGATAAATCCACATCGAACCGGACTTTTGCCCAGTTTACCAAACCTTCCCGATCATACCGCCGACCGTTCTGATCCCGCACCGTAAAATGCAGCAAACCGCCGAGAACCGGAAACTGAATTTCCTTCTCCCGGTATTTTTCGTGAGTGAGTTTGCGGATTTTTTCCCGCAGTTTGTCCGGTTCAACATCCTGCACATCATCAAGGTTCAACTCAATACCGAATTTTTGTTTGATCCAGCCGAGTGCAGTTTTCAAGCCGTAATTACGTCCCAACAGTTCGGCACCGTCGGAAAGGTCAACATTGCCGATAAACTTATGGGCTTTTTCGATGAGGACTTCAGCAAGTTCCTCACGGGGAATTTTTTTCAAATCGCGGTCGGAATAACTGGTGCGCCACGTTGAATTCGACCATTTTGCCAATGCCTGCCAATTCCATTCCGTTTCTTCCGCATCGGACGGCAGGTTTTCGTCAATCTGATCCAGCACAAGCGACTCCGCCATACGTTTTGCATGATCCGAGGCAAACTCTTCCGCTTGTTTGAATTCCAGACCGCGGAAATCTCTTGTTTCAAATTCGGTATTAAGGCGGGTTCCAACCCAAGCAGCAAACGAAGCGGCTTCGTAATCCTTATCGAGAAATTCGCCGAGATGTTTATCGACCTGTGCGTCAATCATTTCAAAGATCAACTCTTTGCAGTTTGCGCCGTCAAGAATCCGCTGCCGGTAGCCGTAGACCGATTTGCGCTGAAAATCCATCACTTCGTCATATTCGAGCAGATTTTTGCGGATGTCGAAGTTCCGTTCTTCGACTTTTTTCTGTGCGCCTTCGATGCGGCGGCTGACCATTTTGCTCTCGATGACCTGCCCTTCTTCCATACCGAGCATGGTCATGACCCGTTTGACCCATTCGCCGGCAAATATCCGCATCAAATCGTCTTCCAGCGACAGGAAAAACCGGCTGCTGCCCGGATCGCCCTGCCGTCCGGTGCGCCCCCGTAATTGCAAGTCGATACGCCGTGCTTCGTGCCGCTCTGTGCCGATGATGTGTAATCCGCCCATGCTGCGGACAACATCGCCTTCCGGTTTCATCTGTTCCTTCGCTTCAATTTCACCGACAAGATTCGTCCAGACCGCACGGGGAACTTCCAGCCGTGTCGGATACTGCGATTGCAGTATACTCCACGCCATGGCTTCAGGATTGCCGCCGAGAATAATATCTGTTCCGCGTCCCGCCATGTTCGTGGCAATGGTCACTGCACTCTTTCGACCGGCTTGAGCAACGATTTCGGCTTCCCGCTGATGATGTTTCGCATTGAGAACCTGATGTTTAATGCCCTTTTGATCCAACATTCGGGAAATTAATTCGCTTTTTTCAATCGACACGGTTCCGACAAGAATCGGTCTTCCGTTGCGGGAAATATTTTTGATCCGTTTCCGTTCTACCAGTTCCGGCGTTTTTTGTCCTTTCGGGACAATTTCAATCCGGTCTTCAGTTTCCGCAACGATATGACCCCAAATCTCATTGTCGCCGCCGAGTTCCAGCACATCCCATTTATGAAGACGTTCAATTTCCTGAACGATAGCGTTATATTTTTCCCGCTCGGAACGGTAAATGGCATCGGGGAAATTAATCCGCCGCAGCGGTTTGTTCGTCGGCATTGCAATCACGTCCAGTTTGTAAATCTTCCAGAACTCGGACGCTTCTGTCATACCGGTACCGGTCATGCCGGAAATTTTGCCGTAAAGTTTGAAAAAATTCTGCAACGTGATCGTTGCCAGCGTTTGATTTTCTTCTTTGACGCGGACTCCTTCTTTTGCTTCGACTGCCTGATGCAGCCCGTCGCTCCAGTTTCTGCCCGGCATTGCCCGTCCGGTGAATTCATCGACAATGACGATTTCATCGCCGTCAATCATATAATTCACATCTTTTTTGTACAAATAATGGGCTTTTAAGGCGTTATCAATGAGGTGGGGCCATTCCATATTTCCGGCGGTGTAGAAGGACTCGACACCGACCAGTTTTTCGGCGTGCCGGACACCGGCATCGGTCAGGTTTGCGGTATGCTCTTTCTCTTTAACTTCAAAGTCCGTGTCTTTGACCAGTTGCCGGGCAATTTTATCGGCAACGCTGTACCGGGCAACATCATCGTGAGCGGGACCGGCAATAATCAGCGGTGTCCGGGCTTCATCAATGAGAATGTTGTCCACTTCGTCAATAATGGCGAAATTGAGTTTGCCTTGAACCTGCTGATACTGCGGCGGGTATTTTTCATCTCCTTTGGCGGCAAATTTCATGTTGTCGCGGAGATAATCGAAACCGAATTCGTTATTCGTGCCGTAAGTGATGTCGCATTGATACGCTTTCTGCCGGTCATCGGCAGGCATATTGCCCTGAATGGCTCCGACGGTAATTCCGAGCGAAAGATAGAGCGGTCCCATCCATTCCATATCGCGCCGGGCAAGGTAATCATTGACGGTGACGACATGAACGCCTTTACCGGCGAGAGCATTGAGATAGGCAGGCAAAGTCGCAACGAGGGTTTTTCCTTCGCCGGTCATCATTTCTGCAATCGCGCCGCTGTGGAGAACCATTCCGCCCATGAGTTGCACGTCATAATGACGAAGACCGAGAACGCGCCGGCCGGCTTCGCGGCAGACAGCAAATGCTTCCACAAGCAAGTCGTCAAGCGTTTCGCCGTTTGCGAGCCGCTGCCGGAATTCACCGGTTTTCGCTTTGAGTTGTTCGTCGGTTAACGGCTGGAGTTCCGGTTCGAGGGCGTTGATGGCTTCGATCTTCGGCAGCAGTTTTTTGATGTACCGTGCATTGGACGAACCGAAGAAAGATGTAATATACGATTCGATTCCTCTGGTCAATGCGTTGAAAAAGTCGCCGATGGTGTCAAAAAGACGCTCAAAATCCATTTTTTCGGGGGTATCTGGGTAACAAACGGGGGACTAACGCCACCCCGCTCATATCGGTAGTGATTGATAATTTGCCTATTGTACCATAAAAATCGGGAGTGTCCGTACCCCTTCCGCGCCGCCGGCATTCTTACGCTTTTCCTCTCCGCAATTTTGCCCGTTTTCACGAAATAAACATTTACGGCTTTTCGACAACGATTTCAAAGAAATTCTTTTTGCTGCCTTTTTGGACTTCAAAAGAAATTCCCGATGTCGCCGCCGAATGAAAACGTTCCGCAAGCAACGGATTTTCCGCCATGTCCGGGTCTGGTTCCGGTTCCCGCACCGACACCTGATAGACACCTGCCGGTAAACCATCACCCGGACGAATACCGCCAAGTTCAAACTGCCCGTCTTTGATGTCGCCCATGTACCGGTTTTTTTCGTTCTCGAAAAAGACCGTTCCCGCAGGCAGTGCCTCGCCGGAAGAAAACTT
>JAIRPZ010000041.1 GCA_031256755.1 Planctomycetaceae bacterium | reverse complement strand
GCTCTTTCCGCTGATGTTCCCTTATATCGAACAGAATACTCTTTATGAAGAAATCATCTCCGGTCAAGACCACCTCAGCCAAAGCGGTTTAGCAAGAATGGTTGTCGGCGACCGGTGGTGGAACGTGATGACAAATGATACGGAACGGGCAAAGTACGGAAATGTCGCGATTTATTTCTGTCCGGTACTCCCCCGTTCCCGTCCCGCTGTTTCCAATACGAGCAGCGATAGCGGCGGCCCGCAGCACGATTACGCTATGGTAACACGGCAGGCAGCCGGCGACACGACTCCCTGGTGGCGATTTGCCGATGTCAATGCTTATGACCATTCCAGCCCTTTCCGGCAGGCAATGTATACAGGATTAACCTCAAATCATAATTCGATACCGACCGATATTTCCTTTCGCGATGACATTGCTTGGTGGCAGGACGGAACATCGAATCAACTCTGTATCGGCGAAAAACATTTTACAACAAGCCCTAAGTTTATGCCGGGGTATTATGACGGAAGCAATCATACGGACGGCAGTTATTTCACGGCAAAGGCCGGCGGACTTTTTGTCTCTCCGGTCGTCCGCACGTTTGACGGTAATTACGCTTTTATTGCCAGAGCGTGGGAAACAATGCCGGCATCAATGGATGACGGTACATCCAATTTCGGCAGTTGGCACACCGGCACCGGTAACTTTCTCATCGGCGACGGCAGTGTCCGCGGAATCAGCAATACAACAAGCGGTAATATTCTTCAGGCACTGGCCGGAGTCAAAGACGGGCAAACCGTTAATTTACCGTAAAACACGACAAAAAGCGGGCGGCATTTGCACCCGCTAAATTACACACAAAAACAGCGGACGTATGTCCGCCGGTCATTCACATTCACCATTAACCATTCAATACAATGAGAACTTTAATCACAATTATACTTCTATTTTTCGTTACGTTAACATTGACCGGCTGCGGAAGCGGAAATGTACCGCTTTCCGGCAAAGTCATACTTGAAGACGGTACTCTGCTGACGCACGGCATTATCGTGTTCGATGACGGAACACATATTGCCCGGGCAACGATACAGCCGGACGGAACTTTTACCGCCGGTTACGATAAACAAAACAACGGCTTGCCGAAGGGACAATACCGCGTTTATATCATCGGTACCGAAGAAATGCTGCCCAACCCGGAAGAAGTTTATCCGCCGCCGATGCGCCCGCTGATGAACCCGAAATACAGCAAAAAAGAAACGTCCGGCTTGGCTGTCAATGTTGATGGTTCAAGCAAAACATTTGACATTCACGTTGAGAACGCAAAGCCGTAACCCTGCGTAAGAACATTGACAGCCGGAACGGATAAATTATAATGAAACGTTATGATGAACCGTGTCCGGCAGGGCATTTCCTTCCATACAGAACAGAGAACCAAAACGAAAGGCATACTTCTATGGACAAATTTTTAATGCGGTTTTTAATGTCTTTTATTCTGTTGTCCGCATTGACCGGTTTTGCTGACGGTGAAGCAGGAAACACAAAAAAGAAAAACGCACGGAACAATCCGCTTCTCCTTGAACATCCCGTTCTGTACGTTGCCCGTCCGCAGTACAATTACGACCATCATAATACCGAAACGCTGTTTCAAACCGGCGAAATCAATACAAAACTTTTCAAAGGAAAAAGTTCACTCCGTCTCTGGAATCCGAAAAATAACAACATCACCGTCCTGCTCGATGTTCCCGAAGGAATTGTCCGCGATCCATGTCTTTCTTTCGATGCCGGAAAGATTCTCGTTTCACTCCGCCGGAATATCCGCGATGATTATCACCTTTACGAATTAACTCTCAAAACCGGCGGTTGGTTAAACGCCGAGAAACTTACCGTAACGGAAAAGGAGAAAGACATCATCGAAAACCGTACGCTGTCCTTGGTGCAGTTAACTTTTTTGTCCGGTGCAAGCGATATTGACCCGCTGTATCTGCCGGACGGAAACATTGTCTTTTCTTCCACACGGGAACCGAAATACTGTATGTGCAACCGGCACATTATGGCGAATCTTTACAAAATGAACGGAGACGGTTCCAACATTCAGCAAATCGGGAAAAGCACGCTTTTCGAGGGACACGCTTCGCTTTTGCCGGACGGACGGATTCTCTACGACCGCTGGGAATACGTTGACCGGAATTTCGGCGATGCGCAGGGACTTTGGACAACCACGCCGGAAGGGTTTAACCACGCCGTTTTCTGGGGAAATAACACTTCTTCCCCCGGCGGAGTCATTGATGCCCGAATCCTGCCCGGCAGTTCCGGCGAGTTCCTCGCAGTCTTTACTTCAACGCACGACCATCCTTGGGGAGCCGTTGCGCTGATTGACCGGCAGCGGGGAATTGACGGCAAAAAAGCGGTTTTGCAAACTTTTCCCGCCGATGCACTCGGTCTGATCGATGACGGCTCGAAGGATCATTTCACGGAATCCATGCGGTACGATACTTTCAAAAAGGTCTCTCCCAAAATGGAAGACCCTTTTCCTCTTTCGGCGGACTGGTTTCTTGCCAGCGGACAAACCGGCGAAGGGAATAAAATCGGTATTTATCTTCTCGGCAGAGACGGAACGATGGAAGCGGTTCATACCGACAGCGATTATCAGGGCTGTTTCGATCCGATGCCGATGAAGCCGGCAACGCCGCCGCCGGTCAACGTACAAACCGCCGATCTGACCAAAACGGAAGGGGACTTTTACGTGACCAACGTTTATGAAGGTTTTCACATGGCGGACGTTCCGAAAGGTTCGGTGAAGTTTTTGCGAGTGGTAGAATCACCGGAAAAGCGGACTTGGACGCAAAACCGGTTTTGGGAAAACAGACACGGACAGCAGTTTCCGGGGATGTCGTGGACGGATTTCAACAACAAACGGATTTTGGGAACGGTTCCGGTTGAAGCGGACGGCAGCGTCCGGTTCACTGTTCCTGCCGACACGTGGATTTATTTTCAACTCCTTGACGAACAGGGACGTATGATTCAAACCATGCGAAGCGGCATTATTATCCGTCCCGGCGAAACTAACGGCTGTACCGGCTGTCATGAAGACCGTCTTGCGACTGTGCCGCTTCCGGCAGCGGTACCGGCAGCACTGACGAAACCGCCGCAGCCGTTAAAGGAATGGTACGGCAAACCGCGTTTGTTCAGTTATGTTGAAGAAGTGCAGAAACCGGTGTTTGACCGGTATTGCGTTGCCTGCCATGATTACGGCAAGACCGGCGATCATCCGAATATGCCGAATCTTGCCGGCGATTTCAATACGATTTTCAATACGTCGTTTGTTGAAATTTATCAGCGTCATCTTATCAAAACAGTCGGTACCGGTCCGCATACGAAATTGAAGCCGTACACATGGGGAGCGGTGCAGAGTAAACTTGCCGATGTGATGCTGAACGGACATGGAAAGAAAGAAATTGATGAGAAACGTCGGGAACTCGGTTTGTACGTTGACTGCAAAACTCAGCCTGAAGCGGCGGACAGAGTCATCACTTGGATAGACATTAATGCTCCGTACTATCCGGTGTATGCAACATCATTTCCTGATAACCGTTTCGGCAGGTCGCCGGTTTCGGATGCGATGTGGAAACGGCTTGCGGAATTGACGCGGGTCAAAACCGGTTTCACGGACGGCGATAAGAACCGGACATTGGATTGGCTGGTTTCGTTTAGCCGTCCTGAATTAAGTCCGTGTCTGGAAAAGTTGCCGAAAGATTCGGCGGAATATCAAGAGGCGTTGACAATTTTGCGGGAGGGAAAAGCGAGTATTGAAAAATATCCGCGCGGAGAAAATGCGGCAGCGGTTGTTTTGCCGCCGCGGGATGCTGAACAAGAAGCGAAATATCAGCGTTTCCGCCGCTTGGAAGAACGTATGCGGCAGGCGATTATCAGCGGGACAAAACTGCGGGACAGATAAGGGACATTGCCGTATTGTCGGAACCGACGTGAAATACAACTGACGGGGAATCAAAAACTTCCAAGTGTTTCCCCGCAACGAAACAATTTTCGCCCTTTTTGTTTTCCGCTGTTGACAATCCTCCGGTTTCAGAGTATACTAGACATAGATACGTCGCGTCGGCGTAGTTATTTTTTTTCACCCTTTATAAAAAGGAAAAATACCATGCGTACAAAAATTTTGACACCGGTTCACGAAATCACCGGCACAACCCTTACAAACGTTCCCATGCGTAGTAAAATAGGCAAAAGAACGGGGGGGGGGACAATCTAATCTCGCCGGGCATCAGACCGTAGACGGTAATCCTTCTGCTGCCGTCTGCCGTCCGCAATCTGCCGTCTATTCCGCGGCATTCACGCTTGTCGAACTCTTGGTCGTTATTGCCATTATCGGCATGCTCATTGCTCTTTTACTTCCCGCCATCCAAGCCGCACGCGAGGCAGCACGGAGAATGCAATGCAGCAACAAGCAAAAGCAAGTCGCTCTTGCCGCTCATAACTACCACAGCACCTACAACATGCTGCCGATGATAAACGGCAACGGAACCCGATGCAAAACAGACAGCGTCATGCACGCCAGTTTATTCATCGATCTTCTTCCGTATCTGGAAGCCCAGCAAGTCTATGATTTGTGGAAAGAATCAACTCTCTCCCCTAACGAAGCACCGAGAGCAGCCCCTAATGATGTCCGAAAGATAAAACCGGAAGGGCTGTTTATCTGTCCTTCGGGACTCTCCGCTTCGGAACTGACCCACGCCAACGGACGGGCAGCAACCCATTATCGCTGGAATCACGGCGATTCCCCGTTCAACCATTGCAGCAATATCGCCTCGGCGACAGCAGTGGCAGCGGCAGAATCAATTCCTTGGCGGCGGGGACTCGGCGGACACAGTTTGGTGCTTGACTTCGGGGGCATCACGGACGGATTAAGCAATACCGCGATGGTTTCCGAGCGGCTGTTTGCACTGGTCGACGGCGGTCTGAAAATTATCGAAAATACTATCCAAAACGGCAGCAACGTTTGGGTCAAAAGCGGTCATACCACAGACACATGGCCGCAGAGACCAGCAACAGATAATGACCAGAATGAAAACTCCTTACTGGGAAACCGGCAAACGGTCCTCGAGTATCGCGGAACAAACGGCGAATATAAAAAGCCGATTGCGGGGGCTGCTTATCCGGGCGACTATCTCGGGAACCTCGGATACCTCTACTATAATGCAAACGCATGCCATACCGGTTTTCATACGGTGATTCCGCCGAACGGACCAGCCGTGAGGAGTAACTGGAAAGCCAACCGGGAAACTTCGATAATGACCCCGACGAGCAATCACAAAGGGGGAGTAAATCTTGCCAAGTGCGACGGTTCGGTGACGTTTATTACGGACGGAATCGACATTGGTACTGATCACAAAGCGGCTAACACGGCCGATGTGCCGAGTCCGTTTGGTATTTGGGGCGCACTTGGTTCCCGCTGCGGAGGAGAAAGCCAAACGCCGTGATTAGTTTGCAGACAGCAGATTGCAGACGGCAGCAGAAAAGATTCTTTCTTGCTGCGGTCTGCCGTCTGCAAACTGCCGTCTCTCTAATTGTCAATTTATTTACTTCCCCCGCCGTTTGATCAATTTCTTAAGCCACAGCATCACGCCAGTCACCGGCAGCGACGTTGCAAACAAACAAGCAAAGAAAAATACAATCTTCGAAGACATCCCCGTTATGTCCCCCAGATGCAGCGGACGAACCGCCGACGCAATTTTTGCCCCCAGCGGCTTATCCGCCCAGCGTTCCGTTGCCACCGTTTTTCCGAAATGCTCGACCGGCACCACTTCACCACGGAAACGATCCCACTGCGTCCGGTCTTTCACCGCTAAAGCAAAAAAGCCCGAATGTCCCGTTTGAATCAGCATCGCCGTTTCCCGATCCTGCGGAATCGAAATCGTCATATCGCCGCAATCCGGTGTCAACTGTTTCTGCCGCCCGATCATTTCCGCAACCGGCAGCGGCTTCATTCCCTCTTCCGGCAATGCGATCTTTTCCGGTCTCTGCATACGCTGCTTGAAAACCTCATCGCCAAGCAATTTGCTTGCACCGTCCCGATACCAACTGAACGACCAGCACAAACCGGTTAATGCCAGAATCAAACTTGGAATCAAAAAGTAAAAGCCGAGCGAGTTATGCGAATCATAAATGAAACGCCAAAATCCGTTACGGAATTTCACCGTCAAGCCATGTTTCAACACCGACCACCGCCAAACACGGGGAAACCATAGGACAAGACCCGTTAACGAAACAATAACAAAAATGATTGTGGCAACGCCGACAATGATTTTGCCGAGCGACATTCTTGGTCCCCACGATTCATGCCGGTAGTTAATCCAAAGATTGCGGTGAAGTTGCATCATCGACATAAAGAACCGGTTAAGTGTCTGCGAACCACCCTCGCCTCCTTTGGCAACCACTTCGCCGGTGTACGGATTGACAAAAAACGCATTGCCGAATCCATGTCCATGACCTCCGCCGCTTTGCTGTCTTCCGCCCCGCTGTCCTTCTCCGCCTTGCCGTTCACCGCTGCCTCGTTCTCCGCCGCCTTGCGGACGCTCGCCGCGCATTCCGCGTCCTTCGCCCCTTGCACCGGCAGAGCGTTCACCGAATGTTCCTTCTCTTCCGCCGCGCTGTCCTTCTCCGCTTTGCCGTTCACCACTGCCGCGTTCTCCGCCGCCTTGCGGACGCTCGCCGCGCATTCCGCGTCCTTCGCCCCTTGCACCGGCAGGGCGTTCACCGAATGCACCGCCTCTACCGCCTCGTTCTCCGCCGCCTCTCATTCCTTCCCCGCGTGGCGGCGTAAGCATAACGGTTATGGTCCTGTTTGCGGCTTCAGGAATCGTGATCGAAGATGCCTTCATACCGTCATTTTCCGATTCGAGTTTGGCAATGATGTCATCCGCCGACATTCTTTCGGCAGCAACCGGAACGTCAACGTAGTATTTATGTTTCTGCGAGTCGGCAAAATACATAATTTCCTCGCGGAAGACAAGAATCGTACCGCTCAGGCAGACAAGAAACAAAATCAGTCCGCTGACAATTCCGAGCCAAAGGTGAAGTTCATAGCAGACACGGCGCAATAATTTGGAAAGCATAATAAGTTAATTAAATAAAACATTGACGGCGGTTATTTTAACCGAAATCGGTTTTTCGGCTAGGGGGAGGGGAAGCATCCCGTTGCCCCGTTTTTCTGCTCGTCAATTTTATTACTCAACGATATGCACGTAGAGGACGTTTTGGTGGTTGCTGTCCGGTGTGATGCCGACAATGTGAATCACCCGGTCGCCGTGCGTCAAATAACCTGCCTTTTTTCCGGCTTGCACCACCGCATCTAAACCCTTTTTCGGCGGATTTTCCGGGACATTCCGCATCGGAAACACTCCCCAGTAAAGATTCATCCGCTGCAACGCCCGCTCGTTGCTGCTTGCCGCCGCACACATCGTAAAACACCGCTGATTGGATAACGCCAGTGCCGTCCGCCCCGACCGCGTCCCGACTAAAATCATCGGAACGTCAATTTCTTCAGCAACCGTCACCGCCGCATCGCAAACCGCATGAGTGACCGAAGTGGATTTCATCAGCCGCCGCCCCGCAATATCCTGACGGGCTTTCAGCAATTTTTCCGCTTCGAGAGCAATCCGGTGCATAGTCTGCACCGTCAGAACCGGATATTCCCCGACTGCGGTCTCGCCGGAGAGCATACAGGCATCCGTCCCGTCCAGCACCGCATTGGCAACGTCCGTTGCTTCTGCCCGCGTCGGCAATGTCTGGTGATGCATGCTTTCCAGCATTTGCGTCGCCACGATGACCGGCTTGCTGTATTTCCGGCACGTTTCGATGATCTTTTTCTGCACCACCGCAATTTGGGCAATATCAAATTCAACACCGAGGTCGCCCCGTGCCACCATAATTCCGTCCGAGATTTGGACAATATCGTCAATCGCTTCCACCGCTTCCGGTTTTTCGATTTTCGCAATGATATGCGGAATATCGCCCCATTTGCCGGTTTCCTCACGGGCGGTTTCGATGAGAATTTCCCGAAGTTCCCGAATATCCGAAACGCTGCGGACAAAACTCAAGCCCAGAAAATCCACACCGGCTTTCGTTGCCCACTTGGCGTTTTCAATGTCGGCGGCTTGCAGCGTTTTAATACTCAATTTCGTACCGGGCAGATTGATTCCCTGCCGGCTTCGGACAGTTCCCCCCTGAACAACGCTGCAAACGATGGAATCCTTTTTCTTTTCGGCAACCTGCAAGGCAACGGTGCCGTCGGCAAGCATAATCCGGTCGCCGGTTTTTACGTCTTCAATCAGCGGTTCGTAGGTAGTGGTAAAGGTATTCGGTTCGGATGCGGTATTTCCCCGGACAAAGGTCATCGGCGTGCCGGGGATGCACTTGTATTCGCCGCCCGGAATCTCGCCGAGACGCATTTTCGGACCGGCGAGGTCGGCAAGAACGCCGACGGTTACGCCGAGTTGTTCGCTGACTTTACGGATGCGGTCAAGCCGTGCTTGGGCTTGCTGCGGACCGCCGTGCGCCATATTGAGCCGGAAAACGTCTACTCCGGCTTGAATCAGTTGGGCGAGGACTTCTTCGGGATCGCTGGCAGGACCCACTGTGGCGACAATTTTGGTATGCGAAGAACGCTGATGAGGAAAAACAATATCGGTCATGAACAGGGATGAGCGGGAAGGTGATAAAAAATACTCGTTTCGTCCGCCATGATAACATGAAAAAAAAATTACGCTACAATGGAGGACTCCTGTGATCCTCTTTTTTTGTCAAATTATGCGCCGAACATTAAACGGAAAACGGATTTTACTTACCGGTGCCTCTTCGGGAATCGGAGCGGCTTTATCGGAAATGCTGGCGGAAGAAGGTGCCGATTTGGTTTTGACCGCCCGCCGGAAAGACCGCTTGCAAAAGAACGCCGAAAACATTCGGAAAAAATTCCCTGAACGTAAAATACTTGCCGTTGACGGCGATATTACCGAAGAGGATGTCCGGCAGCGTGCCGTTTCCGCTGCTGTTTCGCAACTCGGCGGTCTCGATATTCTCATCAACAACGCCGGTGTCGGAGCGATGGCGAGGTTTGAAGACACGACCAAAGAGACCTTGCGGCGGATATTCGAGGTCAATTTTTTTGCCCTGTTTGAATTAACGCAACTGGCACTGCCGCACTTAAAACAAGGGGCGCAGCCGCTGGTGGTCAATTTAAGTTCGATTGTTGGTTTGCGAGGGGTGCCGCATTACAGCGTTTACGGTGCGGCGAAGTTTGCGGTCAGCGGGCTGTCGGAATCAATGCGTGCGGAATTTTCCCGGTACGGTATCGGCGTGCTGCTGGTTTGTCCCGGCACGACTCAAACGGAGTTTTTCGATGTTTTGCAGCAATCGACCAGTGCGCCGAATCTGCCGCCGCACCGTCCGGTCACGGCGGAAAGCGTGGCAAAACGGATTGTGCAAGCCATGAAAAAGGACAAGCACAAAATTATTCCTTACTTTCCGGCAGCCCTGCTTGACTTCGGCAACCGGCGTGTTCCCCGCCTGATTGACCGGCTGATGAACCGCTATGCGTGAAGAATTGATCATTGAAAAGGGAACCGGCAGGCGAAAGAAGTTCGGGTTTCATTCGTGATCGGTCAGGGGTTCAGGGCTTCCTGTTTGGTGCGGCATCCTTATTCAGAAAGACGTATCTGATTTGTTGCCACGAAAATGTTATTATGCTGCACCCGCACGGTAAACCCGTATTCTTTTCCGAGTTCTTCGAGATCGTCCTGCACATTTCGGATATTCACGTGCGGCGGGATGGTTAATTGACCAATGAGAACGAATTCGTCATCTTTCCGGCTGCCGAATAAGTCCGTAATGTTGATGTCGTATCCGGCAAGGTAACGGCTGAATTCTCTGACGATGCCGGATCGGTCTTTTCCGAAAGCCGTAATGACGAAAACGTTGTCGGCGGGGACAGCGGGCTGCGGACGCGGCACATAGTATCGGGCAATCACCTGATAATCCGAACCGAGTTCCGGGGCGGAGCGGATCGTTTGGGCTAATTCGTCCGGCTTTATATCTTGAGGCAGGTCGATGACGGTGATAAAAGTAAAATAGCCGTCAAGAACGGTTTGACTGCACGAAAGGATATTTCCGTTCAGAGCCGCAACGGACGAACTCACACCGGCAACAATGCCGGGGTGATCACTCGAAATAACGCTGACAACGTATTGCATGCGACGCAAAGAGTATTTTTTCTGTTTCCGCCGCTATTGTAGTATGCCTTATGCGGATATGCAAGCGGTACGGGAATCATTGAAAACAGAAACTTGGACTTGTTCCCTAACTGTTAAATTGCTGTGTTTTTTTGGAGTTTACGGAATTTTTCTTTATTTTGTCAATAAGTGACAGAACATTTCACCCGCCGTAAGAGTCCGTTGCTGACTTATCTTTGCGGGGGATTTCTTTTTCAAGTATCAACATTCGAGTATCAACACCGGGCGGCAAGCAGCAGACGCAGCAAGGGGGGGATGGAATACGGCGGGGTTGTGAAAATTACTGGAAGCGGTACAATGGCGGTGTGAGTAATACTCAAGAATCATCATCATTGCCGAGTCCGCCGCCGGTTCAGCCGTCCGGTCGTCCGCCTGTCCGCCGCTCGCTCGCCTTTCCGTTTGTTCTCTTAATCATTCTG
>JAIRPZ010000325.1 GCA_031256755.1 Planctomycetaceae bacterium | reverse complement strand
CTGCGGTCTGCCGTCTAACAGGAAAGTGTTAATACTGCTACTCTTTTCCGCTTTGCAGAAATACAGTACAATAAATGCACGCAAAGAGAAATAACAACACAGAGCATTAAGAAATTTCCGATGCCCCGCCAATGATTCGGCAGCAATATGAACCATTTCGTTCCCGGCTGCTTGCTTGGTATGCCGACCATGCCCGCCAACTGCCGTGGCGGAACGCTGCCGACCCGTATTACGTTTGGGTCAGCGAAATTATGCTGCAACAAACTACAGTCCAAACGGTTCAGGGCTATTTTGACCGATTCATCAAGGCATTTCCGACCATTCAGGCACTTGCTGAAGCAGAACCCGACACTGTGAACCGGCTTTGGGAAGGGCTGGGTTATTATCGCCGCTGTACACTGCTTCACAAAGCCGCCCGGTTCATTGCGGCACAGTACGGCGGAGTTTTTCCCGATGATTATCAGACAGTCCGGCAATTGCCCGGCATCGGACGCTACACGGCAGGAGCGGTGTTGTCGATAGCGTTTGATCAGCGGTTCCCGATTCTTGAAGCGAACACACTCCGGCTGCACGCCCGGCTTTTAGCCCTTCGCGGAGACATCCGCCGCGGCAAAGCCAATGAAAATCTTTGGAAATTTGCCGAAGCCATTTTACCGGCATCAGGTTCCGGCAAAATCAATCAGGCATTGATGGATTTAGGCAGCATCATTTGTACACCGAAAAAACCGCAATGTACGGCATGTCCGGCAGCGGCATTTTGCCAATCGGCAAAACAAGGGTTGCAGGAATTGATTCCCGAAGCACCGCCGAAAGAAACAACAGAATACCGGATTGAAGCCGCTTTTTTAATCCGAAAAAAGAAAAAGGTGCTGCTGATTCGTTATCCCGAAGGAGTCCGCTGGGCAGGACTGTGGGATTTTCCCCGCACCGAAGCCGGTGTCCGTCTGCCGCTGGAACTGCCGCATGATTTAACGTTACAAAAAAAGATTGCGGAAATGACCGGCAGAAAAATTCTGCCGGGACGACTGATCGCTTCCTGTAAACATTCTGTAACAAAATATCGAATTACGCTATTTTTCTGTGAAGGATTAGATGCGGGAAAATCCGGTTCGCCGTTGTATGAAACCCGATGGGTGACGGCAGAGGAATTGCAGCAACTGCCGATGAACTCAACCGCACGGAAACTGGCTCAAACCGCTGTTCTTATGCTATAATTATCCGTTCTATGAAAATCTACGCTTGTATCCGTTCCGGCGCAAATTACGCCCGCTTAATCAAAGTCGGTGAAACTAACGGATGCATCGAAAAACGAATTCGGGAACAAGAAAGTACCGGTCTCGACGAGTTCACCGTTATTTGGGAAGACACTGTTTGGACGCAGCGGTACGGCATCGATAAAAGAATTCATCAGGTATTGCGGGAACACGGATTCCGTAATCCGCCGCTGCCGACCGGCGAACCTTCCGAATACTTTGAATGTTCTGTCGAAGAAGTTAAAAAAGCGTTTGAATTCGTTAAAGCCGCGCTCGATGCCGAAGAACGGCAGCGGGAAGAAGTCGGCAATCAGTTTTATCTCGAACTCCGCAACTGGTTTTATTGGGCTTCGCCGTCCGCCCCTAGTCCCGATTACACTCTCCGTATCATCGTCCGCCTGCTGCTTTGTTTTTTCTTAAAAGACAAAGAACTCGTCCCGAAAGAACTACTCGACGAAAATTGGTTGAAAGAAAACTTGAAAGAAAGTGAACACCGCTTTTACAACGGTATTCTCCGCAACCTGTTTTTTCATTGTCTTAACACGCCGATGAAAGGACGGACAGATTTTGAACATACGAAAATTTTCAGGAACGTCAGCAGCGTCAAAGAACAACTGCAAAAAATTCCGTTTCTCAACGGCGGTCTGTTTAATGAACACGAAGGGGATGACGTTCCGCTGCATAACAAGTATTTTTTTCAGGAAACCGAAACGATCTATCTTGATGCACTCGGCGGCAAATATAAAGTTGCCGGTCTTGTCCGAACATTGTCCAATTATCATTACAAGTTGACGCTTGACGACTTGACGGACAAGGCAGAATATTTGAAAACGATTGACCCGGAATTCATCGGCAAGGTTTTTGAGTCGCTGCTGGACTGTATTATTGTCGAGACGAAAGAGTCCCGCCGCAAAGTCACGGGCAGTTATTACACGCCGCGCGAAGTCGTGGAATATATGATTAACGAATCGTTCAATGAATACTTAAAAACCGGCAGCGGGTTATTGCAATGCAGGATACTTGACCCGGCGTGCGGCAGCGGGGCATTTCCGTGTGCAGTGATGAATATACTGATGCAGCGTATCGATCCCGATAAACAACTTTCGCAAACGGAACGTTACCGCAAAAAACTAGAGATACTGCAAAAGGTGATTTACGGAGTTGACATTCAGCCGACAGCGGTACAGATTACGGTGCTGCGGCTGTTTTTGTCGCTGATACAGGATATTACGCAAGACAAAAGAAACGATAATTACGGCATTGAACCGCTGCCGAATTTAGAAATGAAATTCGTTTGTGCGGATACATTGATTCCGCTGCAAAAGCAGGAAAAACAGCAGCGGATAGAGATGCCGGGGATTCGCGAAACGGTGAAGCAGTTGCAGTTAACCCGGGCGCAGTATATTGTTGCCAATAATCATGCGGAGAAACAGCGTTTGCAGGAATACGATGCGGATTTGCGGCACACGTTGAGTGTGTATCTGGAACAGAGCGGCGCATTGTCGCATGATGCCGGCGAAAAGTTAGCGGCATGGAATCCTTACGAACAAACAAAACCGGCGTGCTTTTTCGATTCGTATTATATGTTCGGTGTCGAAAAATTCGACATCATTATCGGCAATCCGCCGTATGGGGCGAAGTATCCGAAACATCAGGAAAAGTATTTTAAGGAACATTATGTGTCTGCGCAAACGATAGCGGGCAAGCAGAAAGGTTCGCTGGATACGTTTTCGCTGTTTATTGAATACGGATTTAACTCCGTAAAAATAAACGGTGTTGTAAACCTCATTGTCCCGTTGGCAGTGGTATCGTCCGACTCCATGGCGGCTTTACACCACTTACTTTTTCAGAATTGCGGGACAGTCAAAGTATCATCGTATGCAAAACGTCCGATGAAAATGTTTCCGAATGCAGAAATCAGAACCACAATCATCGAATTCATCCGAACCGATACAAAATGCCGGCGGTTACTGACAACCAAACTGAACCGGTTAGTATCGGAAACGGGACGGACTTTGGTACTGCGAAACTTAAAATTTGCAGATGGATTACGTTTCTGTTTGAAAGGACGGATTCCGAAAATTTCACAACCTATCGAAAGCAGAATCCTCCGAAAATTATTTGCCAAAAAACATTCCAGAATCAAAGCATTGTTTCAGGAAGGCGGTAAGCCGGTTTATTACCGGACTTCCGGCGGTTTGTATTATAACGTTATCACCAACTATCCGACCGGATCAACCAAAGAAAAGCCGTTATTCTTTGATAAAAAGTATGCCGATGTTATCGGGGCGGTGTTGTCAGGCAATTTGTTCTGGTGGTATCAGCAAGTTTATTCCAACAATTTGGATTTGAAGTTATATGAGATGGAATCGTTTCCGATACCGACAGAACATCTGACACCGGCAATTATCAAAAAGATAGAAAAAGTATACGGGGAGTATCTTCGGGACATCGAAAAGCATGCGGTAGCACACGAAACAACAGCATACGAGAATGTTACGAAATTCAAGGAATACAAATTGGTTTATTCCAAGCCGCTCATTGACAAGATGGATGATTTAATTTGTCCGCTTTACGGCTTGACGGAAGAAGAGACGGTATTTATCAAAAACTACGAATTAGAATTCCGCCTGCGCGGAGAGCAGGCAGATTTTGCCAAAAAAACCGGCGAATAAATTGTCCCGCCGGTTTAGCCGGTTTATATCTATCCTACCGCTTCAGCGGAGCGTTAGAGTGAGGCGTGTGGTGCGAGCGTCCATGGTGCTGCAATGCCGAGGATTCCGGTTCGCTTGCCGTAGCCGTATTATTTTCACCGGTAAACTGCCGGGCATACATACCTTCTGCCCTTGCCGGTGCGGCTTCCGGCATCGTGCTTGCCTGCAAACTCTCATGCGTACTCGCCCGATAGACCGCCAGTTGAGCAATACCGTCCCCGTCAAAATCGCCGACAACCGGAAAATCCCCCGCCTGACCAAACTCAACCTTCGTGTCAAACTTGAAATCGCCTGTCGTATCCAAATGCCAAACGCCGTTCACAAATAAACCGATGTTGTCGATGCCGTCGCCATTGAAGTCGCCGACCACCGGAATGCCATCCGGTCCTAATCCGAAATCGGCATTGTCCACGAGAATGTCGCCGTCATCCCACTTGCCGTTGCCGTTTTTGTCAATGTACCATTTTCCGTTACGATAAACACCGATTTTCGTCACACCGTCACCGGAAAAATCACCGGTGAACGCTTTGTCCCCTTCCTCGCCGTATTGGAAAACGTGATCCACAACATCCAGCCGGACACCGCCGGTTTCCGAATGTTTCATCGCCCTGACATTGTTCCGGGTTGCGGTAATCGTAATATCCGGCGGCACATTTTTCGGACGGCTCGAAACAGTCGCATTCAAATCGCTCGGCAAGCCGGGTTCATTCGCAATCATGTTTTGATCGCCGCTCCATTGCTTTCCAAAAATACCAATGTCGGTTTTGCCGTCGCCGTCCCAATCACCGGCAACCGGCTGATCGCCTGCATTGCCGAGTTCGCACCAGAGGTCTTCTTCATCCCATTGCCCGTTGCCGTTAATGTCGATGTACCAATTTCCGTTATGAAAAACAGCAAGTTCTGCCATTCCGTCTCCGTTAAAATCGCCGACCAGCGGTATGCCGCCGTCAGGACCAAAGGTGAACCGCTTTCGGACTTTGCCGTTTTTGTCCCGGACATACCAGCCGGACTGATTCATCGGAAGCGGTGTCCACGCCACCGAAACATATTTTGCACCGGCAGTACCGGTATCCTCTGCCGTTCCCGAATTCGGCAAAATCATCGTTGTTCTGCTGGCGTATTCATTGGCAATGATACCGTCTGACGCACCGTTGGTTCTCGGATAACCGGCATTGATGACGCTCAAATGCCACGAGACCGCGTCGGCAGGCAAACCGCCGCCGCCGTAGCCGGATCGCAGTGAATCCCCCATGTTCGGTGTTTGCCAGCCCGGAACCGCACCCGTAACCGCTCCGCCGCCCGCCGCAGGTGTTTGCGGAAAATGATACGGCGGACTATACGGGTTTGGATTCGGCGGATTGTACGGAGTCGGCGGAGGCGGAACCGGTTTTCGTGTGAGTTCACCGAAGTTGTAATTGACTCCCTGACCATTCGGCGGCATTTCAATTTCGCCGATAATATCGTTTTCCAATTTGTCTCCGCCGAGTGAACCGACCGTTTCTTCACCGTCATCATATTGTTCCGGCTGTGCTTCCTGAATCTGATATTTTTTGCCGGGACAAAGACCTTCAAAAAGGTAAGCACCGGCACTGTCCGTGACAGCCACTTTGCCTGTTGGGATGTACTGACCGGCTGTATCGTCCCAAACAAAGAGCGTCAACGTCACGTTGCCGATTCCTTTTTCGCCGTCTTCTCTGGTGCCGTTTTCGTTTGCATCAACATAAACGTAGCCGGAGAGCGAACCTTTGCGGAGTTCCTGAAAATTGTAATCGGTTCCGTTATCACCGGACAGAACCGGAATATCGCCGAGCGTATCGTTTTCCGGTTTGGTTCCGCCGAGCGAGCCGACCGTTTCTTCACCGTCACAGTATCCGTCCGGCTGTTGTTCGTGAACGGTGTAGTTGCCCGGCGGCAAATCGGTGAACTCGTAATAGCCGTAGTCATCGGTTTTTGTTTCATTTATCTTATTCCCATTTTCATCATACAATTCGATAACGGTATTCGGAATCGGATTGTTGCCGTCATCATAAACGCGACCGGAAAGTGTGCCGTTTTTGTACTCGCCGAAGTTGTAATCAATTCCCTCACCGTTAGGCGGCATGTGGATGTCGGTGATGATGTCATTGTCTTCCTGAGTGCCGTTCAGAACGCCGTTGAGCGTACCGATGGACTCCTTGCCGTCGCAATAATCCTTCGGCTGCGTTTCCCGAATCTGATACTTTTTGAAGGCATCGACATCTTCGAAAAGATAGTACCCGTCAACGCCAGTGGTTGCGTATCTTTCGGTCGTCTCGTATGTCTGCGCTGTTTCGTTCCAGACAAAAAGTTCCAGCCGCACGCCTTCGATTCCCTGTTCGCCGGTTTCTTTGATACCGTTGTTGTTCCGGTCGTCATAGACATAACCGGAAAGGAAACCTTTGATTGCATCTTGCCGGATGTCTTCCGCAATTGCGCCTGCCGTTGATACCTTATGAGAAGCATCGCCCGTCCCGTAATCATCTGCCGGAACTTCTACGTTGTCGGGAACGGTGTAGGTGTTTTCAAATGTTCCGTTTACGGTCTTGGTTTCGTAGTTGTCTGCTTCAAATACGGCACTAAAAACCGCCTTGCCGAATGTTGCGCCATTCACTACAGGTTCGATACTGCCGTCTTTTAACCGGTTGTTAACATCAATCTTGAATTGGAAGGTACCGCCGGTGTAATCTTCTCCTTGGTCAAAAGTCATGATTAACCGTTGCCCGTTTTGGTCAATTGTGAAAGAGCATTTGATATTGCTCTCGAAAGGAAATGCGGCACCATTTTCCCCTTGCGGATCGTCCGGGTTGATATTGAAGTAGAGATACTCTCCTGCCGCACCGGACAGGTCAATGACCAACTGGGTCAATTTTGTTCCTTTTGCGCCGCCATTCCAGAATATCGTAAAGGTATCGCCCCATTTATCTTCTGCTTGCTGCGGCTGGGTTTGGTCATAATCCTCGTGATAAACGAGTCCGAGATCGATATTATCGGGCGGTTCATAGAGACCGGCACCGTCCAGAAAGTCCCGGGGTTCGAGTTCTTCGATCCGGCAGATACGGAAATTTCTGTTTTTTTCCCGATTATTTTCATCGTTTTCGCTGCCCAAAATTCTTGCCAA
>JAIRPZ010000314.1 GCA_031256755.1 Planctomycetaceae bacterium | reverse complement strand
AGCGGCGAAAAAGATATTGTCAGTTTCCACACTACCGGCTGGTTGAACGATTGCGGAAACGACACCGCTTGAAATCGAAATCACCGGCAAAGAAAGAAGCGTAACCAAAACGTTTGATGCCGGAAAAGCAGTGAAAATCAAACTGTAATAAAAGCGGCGGGCGAATGTCCGCCGTAATCCTTGTCGGACGTGCAGTATTTTTGTAACAAAAAATCCTGTTTTATCCTGTAAAAAAATTTGTCCGAAAACAACGGGGGACGTATGCCCCCCGCTCTCATTTTCTAATTGTCAATTCTCCATTTTTCATTATCAATTCTTACGCCCGTCCGTTTTTTCACGCTCCGCTGCGGGACGGATCGAAACAAGGAATTCCGCAAGGGCTTCGAGTTCCGCATCCGTACCGCTCCACACCGGCATCGACACCACCGGAATATTCAAATGCCGGAGTTTGTCCGCAATCTGTTCTTTGCTTTCGCCGTACAGCAGCGGACCAACCGCCGACATGCCGTGATCCAATGCGTGGCAGTTATTGCAATGATACATAAACAGCATGCCCCCTTTTGCGAACCGGCTTTCCGCCGTATCGCCCGCCGGAACCGGCATCAAATCCGGTAATTCCCGGAACGGCTGCAAAAAACCGTTTTTCTGCCGATCCTCAATTTCTCCGGCAAAAATCTGATTGCCGAGAACAACGTTGTTGACAATCCATGGCTTGCGGATCGCCTCCCGTGCAAATTCAACAACGGAAAGTGCCGTTAAACTCAAGATGAAAATCGAAACAGCAAAACCGAAATTGACCGACCGCGGATTCCTCACCGGTCCGAAAAAGACCAGCAGCGTAATCAAGCCGCTGATGCCGAAAAAAAGAGCAAACAGCACGTTCAGAAAAACGGAACGCTCCACAGCAACGAACACTTGTTCATGCAGAACCGCACAGCCCCAGCCGACACCGATAATAATCGTGATAATACCGAAAAGCAGCGGTTTTCCCATCCGGCGGACGACCTTCAGGAAAAGTTCATTGCTGATGTCGTTCCGGTAAACCCAAGCGGCGTGAATCAGCACATACAAAGCGGCAAGGAGCAAAGCACCGCCGGTCCGGGCAACTGTTTGCGGCAGAAATTGCAGGTTGAAAAAGGCATGCCAAAAATTGCCGGTGTCGCTCCAATTTGCAATGAGACCCCGCGAATCAAGCATAAAGGCGGTGATGCCGGAAATCAGCACGAGGGAAATCCAAGCAGCGAGTGCGTAAATCCAAGTAATGATAATATGCGTTTTTTCCGGCAACTTCGACCAGAAATAATACATGGCAAAGGCAGCAACGATTTCAATAATAAAAAAGACCCATTCGATTGCCCAGCCGAAAACAAACATACGGATCAGTTTTTCGGTGGCGGCAGGCGAAGCGAGGGCAATCGTCCACCAGATTCCCACGCCGGTAATCGCTCCGTAGGCAACCGTCAGCAAGACGAAAAACCGGGCGTGTTTGTAGAGGTAATCCCGGTATTTTTTATCACCGGTTTTGACGGCGAACTGGTTTTCGAGGGCAAGGAGAATTCCGCCGCCGACAGCATAATGCGAGACGAAAACGTGAATAACGGCAATGAACGCAATGAGCATCGGTGCCGTCAGAACAGGAACATACCACCAAGGATAGTGCATAGTAATTTCGGTTTTTGTGAGAGGGAACGCAATACAGTTGACCGGAATTATACCGCAAAAAACACCGGCATGCAAACGCCCCTGTCCGGTACAGCCCCTTTTCGGGAAACGGAAAAGGCGTATCTGTTTTCCGGCAAGTTTTCCGGTATAATTTCTGCCCGATAGACAAAAATCACCTGACTCAACGCATTATCTCCGCAAAATGGTATTAAAACTCGGAATCCCTGCCGGCAGTTTGCAGGAAGCAACGTTTGAATTGTTCAAAAAAAGCGGCTACAACATTTCCGTTCAGCCGCGCAGTTACGTTCCCGTCATTGACGATGACGAAATCGAATGTCTGCTCATCCGCGCCCAGGAAATGGCACGCTACGTCGCCGGCGGCGCACTCGATGCCGGTCTTACCGGATACGACTGGATCGTTGAGACAAACTCCGACGTAAAGGAAATCGCCGAACTCCGCTTTTCAAAGGTTTCCCGCCGTCCGGTACGCTGGGTGCTGTGCGTTCCTGAAGATTCGCCGATTCAAACCGTGCAGGACTTGCAGGGAAAACACATCGCCACCGAAGGTGTCGGGCTGACAACGCAGTTTCTCGCCAAACATGGAGTTACGGCACATGTCGAATTCAGTTGGGGAGCCACCGAAGTGAAACCGCCGAAACTTGCCGATGCCATTGTGGAAGTCACCGAAACCGGCAGTTCACTGAAAGCAAACAAACTCCGCATCGTTGCCGAAGTTCTGCAAAGCACGACCCGGTTTATCGCCAATCACGATTCCTACAAAGACGACTGGAAACGGCAGAAGATAGACGATATTGTTTTGATGCTTCGGGCAACGATGGCGGCGGAAGGGAAAGCCGGACTGATGATGAATGTTCCGAAGGCGAAACTGAATGAGGTGATTGCGCTGCTGCCGGCACTGCAAAATCCGACGATTTCCAATTTGTCCAGCGGCGATTGGTGCGATGTTTCGACCATTATTGAGGAAAATGCAGTGCGGAAATTAGTGCCGCAACTCAAGGCGGCGGGCGCATGCGGCATCGTGGAATTCCCGATCTCGAAAATTATTGAGTAGAATCGTTATGGAGCAGAATCTTTGCCTCCTGCGGCATTTTCCGGTTCTTGCTGTTTCTGAAAGAATGACGTACAATAGGTGTGCAATGCCGGAGCGTAAATTCATGTTCCGGTATTTTTGGAAACCAACCCATGGGAGAAAATACAATGAAACGACGGGATTTCATCGGCAAGAGTATTGCCGGTTCACTCGGCTTCGGTGCCGGACTGACTCTTTTGAGCGGTGCCGCTTCCGCACAGGGAACGGCAGCAAACAGCAAAATCAATATCGCCCTGATCGGCTGCGGCGGACGCGGTACGCAACTCCTCAACGGCTTCGACTATCCGAATAATTCCCGGATGAAGGGGTTTCGGGAATTCGATGAGGTGAATGTCCTTTACACATGCGATCTGCAAAAAGGTAAGGGGGAAAGTGCCGCACAAAAGTCCGGCGCAAAATGGGTGCCGGAGATGCGCACCGTTCTCGATGACAAAAGCGTTGACGCAGTCGTTTGCGCTTTGCCGGATCACTGGCACGCACTCGGTGCGATTCTGGCCATGCAGGCGGGCAAGGACGTTTACACGGAAAAACCTGCTTCGCAGTCCGGCTGGGAAGGGCAAAAAATGGTTGAAGCGGCGCGGAAGTACAAACGGATTTGTCAGGTCGGCGTGCAAAACCGGAGCGCACCGTACAACTTTGCCGCCAAGAAATACATCGAAGAAGGCAAACTCGGCACAATCCACCTTTGCCGTGTCTTCAATCAGAAGCAGGAAATGAACACTTTCACAATCAATGAAGAACCGTGTCCTGCGGGGCTGAATTGGAGTGCGTGGCTCGGACCGGCAAAAGAGCGTCCTTATTCTTCGACCATTCTGAACCGGAACTGGCATGAACTTTGGGACTTTTCGTCCGGTGATGTGTTGAATGACGGCGTTCACCAAATCGATCTGGCCCGCTGGCTTTGCGGTGTCGGAATTCCGAAAACAGCGTATTGCACCGGCGGACGCTACACTGATACGAAGAAAAGCGATGCCCAAACGCCGGATACGCAGATTGCGTCCTATGCTTACGACAACCTGACTTTTACGGTCGAGGCAACGCACTACACCGGCTATATTTTGAAGATTGACAGCACGGTGCGGCAGACGGATATGTTCCCGCTGTGGATGCAATGTTCGACGCGGATTGAACTTTACGGCACCAAAGGGGTGATGTTTGTCGGACGGCACGGCGGCGGCTGGCAGGTTTTTGAGCGTCCGAAATCCCGGCAGCCGTTTGTTGCTGCACAGGAATTCGGACGTTTTCCCGACAATGAACACAAGCAGAACTTTCTGGACTGCATCAAGAGTCGGGAACTGCCGAATGCGGATATTTTGCAGGGACATATCAGCACGTCGCTGGTGCATTATGCCACTTGTTCTTACCGTCTCGGCGGTGTGAAACTGGACATTGACACGGAAACCGGTGTGCCGAAAAATCCTGAAGCGGCGCAATTCTGGAAGCGGGACTACCGCGAACCGTATGTCATTCCTGAAGCGGTTTAATGCCCTTGCCGGACGGGCAGTATTTTGGACAGGATTGACAGGATTGACAAGAGTCCTTGCCAGACGGGCAGTATTTTTGTCATAACAATCCTGCCAATCCTGATAATCATGTAAATCCTGTTCAAATCTTTTCTTGCTGCGGTCTGCCGTCTGCGATCTGCAAACTAATTATCAATTATCCATTATCAATTTTCAATTAAAAATATGTTTGTCCGGCAAGACCCCGCTGCCGCAAACGGTATGGTATAATAACGGTATGGCTGACTCCCGATATTCCGCTCAACAATCGGCATTGCAAGCAGTTTCCGCCTCGGAAACCGTGCAGTTCATTCCGCCGCCGCAGCATACAGAGATAAACAGCAACGGCGTGCTGCCGCCCGGAACACAACTCGGCTCTTTCATCATAAGACAATATATCGGCGGAGGCGGAATGGGACGCGTTTATCTCGCCACCGATACCGCCCTCGACAGGGACGTAGCCGTGAAAGTGCTGCCGCAGCAAAAGACCACGGATCATGGAATCGTTGCCCGGTTTATGAATGAAGCAAGGTCAGCCGCCCGCTTAAATCATGAACACATTGCCCAAGTTTATTTTGCCGGCGAAGAATCCGGTATACCGTTTATCGCCTTTGAATATGTCGAAGGCATCAATGTGCGGACAATGATCGAAGAAAACGATGTGTTTTCTCTTCCGCAGGCACTCAATTACCTGCTGCAAATAGCGCACGCACTTTCCCATGCCGCCGCTCACGGCGTTGTTCACCGCGATGTAAAACCGTCGAACATTCTGATTACTCCGCAGGGCAAAGCAAAATTGATCGATATGGGATTAGCCCGGCTTCTTGATCCCGACGAAGCCGGAAACGATCTGACCGCAAGCGGCGTGACGCTCGGCACCTTCGATTATATTTCGCCGGAACAAGCCCGTGATCCGAGAAATGCCGATATTCGGAGCGATATTTATTCGCTCGGCTGCACCTTCTTTTTTATGCTTGCCGGCAGCCCGCCGTTCCCGGAAGGCACCGTCCTGCAAAAGTTATTGCAGCACCAAGGGGACGCTCCGCCGGATGTCCGGTCTTTTCAGCCCGGTATTCCTCTCCATGTCGCCATGCTCCTGCAAAAAATGATGGCGAAAGACCCCAAACAGCGGTTTCAAACACCGGAAACGCTTATTGAAGCGTTGACTGCCGCTGCGAAAATGATCGGCATGCAGCCGTCCGGGCGGGGATCGCTCGTTTGGACATCCGCTCAATCCCGACGGGCGGCAATGTTCCGCAAACATCTGCCTTGGATGGCGGCGGTTGCCGTACTGATGTCGGGATTCTTCCTGACAATGTTTTTTTCGGGGACGACCGGCTCGCTGCAACTGCCTGATCTGCCGAAAAACGATCTGCCGGCAGATGCAGAGGGAGAACAGAAACCGCCCGCTCTTCATACACCGATTCCTGCCGATGTGCTGCTGACGGAGTCCATCGGAACCGCGCCAACCGGCAGATTTAACGCGGGATTTGTCCCGTTTCCGCCGGAAGTCCCGCCGCTGTCCGCTCCCGGCACAATAAGAGGCGGTTTGGTCATGTCCCGCCCCGGCGGACGTTTGGGACCGGCACTGACACCGGCGGGAATTTCCATAACGAAAAGCCGTACACCGGGCGGCGGATTAAGAGCAGCGGACGCGGGAAAAATTGTGCCGCCGGACACAAAAGGAACTGCCGGATCTGACGAGATTTCACCGCTGCCGGATACAGGGCGGTTTCCCGCAGGTTGGGGGTATGACTGACCGTTTTGTTTTCAGATATTCCCGGCATTGTGTAAAGAACGTTTGATAGCCCGGACTTTGGTAATCCGGGTAGGTCCACGGCAGCGGTTTCCATTCTTTTTGCGTGTAGATCAGCGTAGTTTCTGCAAATATCCCGCCGGAAAGATATATCCGGTGTGCATGATCTTTCGTTGATGCCAGAATGAGTTTGCCTAAATCAACGTACCCCGGATCAATGTTTAGCGGGCGTTCCTGCACGGCGCACGTCTGCCGCTTGAATTGCTCTTCCCACTCATTGCTCAACCGTTTTATGTCCGGTAAATCTGCCGGATCGATCAGATTTTCAAATGCCCACAGGAATTTCGGCAGCGAGTGTCCCATAGACGGGGCGTAATAACCGGTAAATTGCTCCACCGGAAAGGGACCGCTTTCCCGCACAATCTTTCCCCAAAGGGATTCGGCTTGCTGCCGTGTCCAAACGAAAGCGGACTCTTCGGCACTGAATACGGCTGCAAAAAGCAGTACCGGCTGCGGTGATCGGATTTGTCCCATATTACGTTTTTTTTCTCAATAATTTGTCCCCATTCGGCAGCAGTTTCCCCTGCCGGGCGGCATCCGCTTTTTCCTGCAAGAGCGACACCGCCAGGGCTTGAAAAGCCCCGTACCAAACCCACTGAAAACGGTAGCCGTTATGCAGTCCGAGTCCCTGCAACAGCGATAAGAAAATGCCGAACATCACTGCAAGCGAAACCCGCCAGCAATAAAGTCCCTCTTTGCCGAGATTTTTTGATTGCAGATATTGATAGTGTTTCCAAGCGGCGAAGTGATTGATGCCGAAACAGGTGAACATAAAAAACCATGCGGCTACGCCGACGGTGCCGGTTTCCCCGGCAACCTGACCGGGCAGATTGTGGGCTTCAAATCCCCCGCCGGTTGCGGTACCATGTTGAGCGACCCCAACACCGAAAATCGGGAAATTGCTCCAATTGGTCATTCCGTCGTAAAAACCGGTGATTCTCCCCCGTTTATTGGCTTCTGCCATTTCGTTGATCGACGGATCCCAAATTGTCCGGTACCGATTCTGTAAAGATTCCGGCATAACAGCCCATCCGATCGGTGCGGCAACCAATACAACCGCCAGCATGCTGAAACGGTGTTTGGAGCAAAGTACCGGCAGAAATAACGCGGCGACCAACATAATAAAACCGGTTCGTGAACCGGTTAATTGAACGCTGCGCAGCGTCAGCAAAACATACCCCCAAACAAACAGGTAATGCCACGGTTTCTTACAGAGCGTCACCATCGGCAGGATCAGCGGCAGCATACAGACAATCAATGTTCCGTAGTCATTATATTCACTGAACGTCACACCGACTCCGATAAGCCGTGATGCGCCGACGATATAAACAACTGCCCCATGCAGGTATTCCCAGTAAGAGTGTGCAATAAAAAGAAAACAAGCAACGATAAAACCGGAGACGAGGATTTTCAGGTCTTTTTCATTTTTGATGCTCGTCATCGCGATCGCATAGAAAACCATGTATTTCAGCCAATCCTGAAATACGACATTTGCGAGAACATTCGTGAACGGACTAAACATCGTTGCCGCGGTCAGAGCGGCAGTGAAGGCGAAAACTCCTGCCGTGAAAATATTGCCCATTGAGCGTTGACCGCATCCGCCAAGAAGCCAGAGGACGATGATACAAGACATGTACACCCGCTCAATACGCATAGCCGCAAGCCATGTCCATATTTCAAAAGGACGATGTACAAAAAGCCACATATATCCGACAAGAAGCCAAACCATCGGGAACGCTTTCGGGGCTGCTAACGGTCTTTTCGGTTACTGCCGTCATGCTTTACAAATTCTAACGTTATTTTCTCCGTTTTGCAAGAGCAGAAATCAGTCTCTACAAAATCATCCCGCTCGCCGGATCAATCACGACTCCCCGGCTGATATGGCAAAGGATTTCCAGCACGGAAACCAGCAAATCAGGGTTGATCCGTTCGCCTCCGTTGTCAAGTATATTTTCCGCATCACTTTCTTGGGACGCATCCGCACGTCCGCACCGGCAATTGCCGTAAGAATCCGGATCAAAATAATAGACTCCTTGGCGGGAAACCGTATCGCGTCCGCCGGAAAAATCCGGGTGACGTTCCGTAAATTTCAGCGTAGGTAATTTGACCACACGGAACGCCGCAGTGCTGGCGGTTTGTTCAAAATGATGAATATCAAACCTCGCCCGGCAGCGGGAGACCTTTTGCAATTGCCCGGTATTGCATTCCGAAGCGTCTTTTGTTAACGAATGAACCAAAAGCCGGGCTTCGGCTAAAATATCGTCTCCTTCCCGATAGACGGCTTCTACAGCGGCGTGGTCTTCATAAGAGGCAATCGTCAATTTGCGGATGAGATCATCCGGTTCCGTTTCGCCTTCCGTAACCGAAAGTAAAGGGGCGTGCGTCCGCAAAACACGGTAAAATTCCGTCAATTCAGGGCGGTGTTCCGGCTCGCAATAGATAAAATAGGTTTCACGCCAATCGTAGCGATTATCGTCAAAAAGTGTCATAACCGGAACCGTTTGTAAATCTTCGGCAATCACATCATCGCTGTCATTATAACAAAATTTATCCGGCATGTTCCATCACATTGACGATGATATTTTTTGACAGCGCACCGCAGGCGGCGAGGACGATCCGCCGGTATTTTACGGCAATTCTTCGACAATGACGTTGGCGTTGGTGTAAATATCAATGTCGGCAGCGATATTCAGCGATTCCCGGACAATTTCGGCTGCCGTCAGCGTACTGCGGCGCAGCAGTGCTTTTGCCGCTGCCATGGCATAATTTCCGCCGCTGCCGATTGCCAGCACGCCGTCTGCGGGGACGATCACATCGCCTGTTCCCGATAAGAGCAGCGTTGTCGAAGAGGCAACAACGATCATCATGGCTTCCAGCCGCCGCAGGGCTCTGTCCGTTCGCCACTCCTTAGCGAGTTCCGTTGCAGCGCGGGGAACATTGGACGGATAGTCCTTTAATTTTATTTCGAATCGTTCCAGCAGCGCAAACGCATCGGCTGTGGAACCGGCGAATCCTGTAATCACTTGCCCGTCGAGCAGTTTTCGGATTTTGTTTGCGTCCGCTTTCATGATGGAATCGCCGAGCGTCACCTGTCCGTCTCCGCCGATGGCTGCTTTGCCGTCCCGGCGTACCGTCAATATTGTTGTCATTCTTACCTCTGAACACACGGAAAACATCATTGTACCACAAACCGCTGCCCGGCGTATACTCCCTCATCAATCAACTTCGCTGCC
>JAIRPZ010000308.1 GCA_031256755.1 Planctomycetaceae bacterium | reverse complement strand
AGCGGCGAAATAGCGTTCCCGGTTTTCCAGATACGAATTTTGCGGAGAGACCGCTGTTTCTTCCGGTTTTTCCGCTTCAGAAAGCACAAGCCGGATGCGGGCGGCTTCACCAAGCGTCTGCGACAGCATATTTTGCAGGCGGGGCATCTCCCGCTTGCACAAATCCTTTGAAATTTTGTTATCAAACAGAGCAACAAACACATTCGGCATTTCCAGCCGAACCGATTGACATCTTGCCGCTGCCGATCCCAGCATACCGGGAATGGCATCGGCGGCTTTTTGCCAAACCGACATCGCCGCAGCATCACTCATCCCGTTTCCGATACCGGAAGCAACACCCGCCGGTGCAGCCGACACAGGCAGAGCCATTCCTTTCGGCGGCATAATTTGCCGCTGTGTTTGCCTGACAGATAATGATTCTGACGCGGCTTGTCCGCTGCGGAGTTGATCGATTAAAACAGCGATTTGCTGGAAGTGATCGAGGTTTGCAATGCGGATCAGTGCCAGTTCGGTCAAAATCCTCCCTTGGGTGCTGCGCTGCATTCGGAAAAGTGTCTGATCGAGAATTTGCATGGCCGCCAAAATCCGGTGTAAACCGGCATCCGCCGCAAACGTTTTGACCGATTCAAATTGCGCAGGCAAGCACGTCAGCAGCAGATCGGCACTGCCGCCTGATGCCGCAACAAGTAAATCACGAAAAAGACCGAGCATCTGTTCCACAAGAATTCCGAAATCGGTGCCTTGAGCGGCGGCGGATTCCAATTCTGTAAAAATTTTGACCGGTTCATTTTTCAGCATGGCTTCGAGCAAATTGAACAGCAGTTGGTCATTGGCTGTTCCCAAAACATCATGCACATCGGCAAGTGAAATGTGTGAAGGGGCAAAGGAGAGCAGTTGTTCGAGCAATGATTGAGCATCCCGCATTGAACCGCCGGCGCGGCGGGCAAGTGTGCGGAACAGCCCGTCTTCAGCGGTCACTCCTTCTTTTTTGGCGATTTCGGTCAGGCAGTCCGCAATTTCCTCGGCACCGATGGCGGTGAAATCGAACCGCTGACATCGTGATAAAACGGTAATAGGAATGTCTTGCGGATCGGTGGTGCAGAAAATAAATTTGACGTGTTCCGGCGGTTCTTCGAGAATTTTAAGCAGTGCATTAAACGCCCCTTTTGAGAGCATATGCACTTCGTCAATAATGTAGATTTTGTATCGGGATCGGCTTGGACGGATGGTTGCGTTGGCTCGTAATTGCCGGATTGCTTCGACACCGTTGTTGCTGGCACCGTCAATTTCAATTGCATCAATATCTTCGCCGGTGCTGATCAGTTTGCAACTGTCGCATTCGCCGCAAGGGGGGACAGTCGGTGCCGGATTGGACAGACAATTCAGCGTTTTGGCGAAAATTCGGGCGGTGGTTGTTTTGCCGGTTCCCCGTGTTCCGACAAAAAGATAGGCATGTCCGATTCTGCCGGATTTAACGGCATTAGACAATGCTTGGGCGATGTGTTCTTGTCCGACGAGTTTTTCAAAGGTCTGCGGACGGTAGCGTCTGGCGACGGGCTGATATTGAGCGGAACCGGCTGAATGTTCTTCTTCCATAAACAACATGGTAGCGGAATACCAAACATTCGCAAGAGCAGGGAATCACGAAAAAGGCAATACTCGCAAATTTCGTATCACCGCTAAAAATCTGGCGGAGAAACGCCAACGCACGCATCCTTTCGGCAAGCCGTCAATCCAGCCCGGTTCGCTTCAGCAGCCAATAAGTGGCGTAACCAATGCCGACCAAACCAACGGTGAAAAACATATAAGAAAGCGTCATCGGCAGTCCGAAATAATTCGTCATTTCCGTATATTCCGACATGCCTCCCATCCCCGCAATAATGTTCAACGGCATAAAAACAACCGACAGCACCGTTAATTGCTTCATCAGCATATTCAGATTGTTGTTCACCACCGATGCCCGCGCATCCATCATACTGGACATAATAATAGAATAAATTTCCGCCTGTTTATAACACTGCGTATTATCTACGTTGAGGTCTTCCAGCAGTTCATTATGTTCCGCTGTGAAGCCGATTTTCGCCGAATAACTCCGCAGTTTATCAATCAGCACGCCGTTGGAAGAAATCGCACTCAAATAATACGTCATGCTTTGGCTTAACTTGAACAGGTGAAGCAAGTGTTTGTTGCTCATCGTCGTTGCCAGTTTTTTTTCCAATTCGTCAACGATCACACTGATGGCTCTTGTGTGTCCCAAAAACTGCAAAATGGCGCGGGCGATCAGCCGGATCAGCAGTTCCGGCAAACCGCCGGTAATGCTGGACGTGTCTTTTCCCCGGTCGAAAATCGTAATATCATCGCTCGCCACCGCAATCAGGCGGTCTTTGAAAAGATACAAGCCCATCGAAGAAACACGAAACAAAAAATTATCTTCTTCGGAATAATGTTTGGGACGCTTGAAAATAATCGCCGCATGGGTCGGTTCAAATTCCACGCGGGAAAGTTCGTCAGGATCAAGCGCACTGCTTAACGTATGTTCATCGAGATTCAATTCGCCGACAAGATACATTCGTTCCGTTTCATTCGGGTTGATAAAAACCTGAATTTGGGAATTGGCATTTTCGGTCGGCATAAGCCGCCCTTCCGTGATTTCGTAATTCGCCCGCATAAAATTGTTGGTGCTGATCGCCGCTGTGAAACCGTATTATACCAGATATCGCTCCTTGCCGGACGGGCGGTATTTTTGTCATAAAAAATCCTGTCAATCCTGAAAATCTTGTAAATCCTGTTAAAATTTCTTTTTCTTGCTGCCGTCTGCAATCTGCCGTCTTTTCAATTATCAATTATATGATCTGCCGTGTCCTTCTCCGCATTGCGGCAAGACCGGCAATGCCCTAGATATATTTTCTTGAAACGGGTAGAATGAGTGCATGAGTTCCGGCGAAATCATCATGAAACCGACAGAAGACGTTTTTATTGCGTCATTGCTGTCGGCACCGAAAAATGTTCATTTGCTGACGGCATTGATCAATGCGGTGATAGTCGACAGCGGCTGCCCGCCGGTTGTCGAGGCGACAGTGCTGAATCCGTTCAGCATTGCCGAATACTCCGGCGACAAGCGTATTGTGTTAGATGTCCGTGTGCGGGACGAAACAAACCGCCTCTACAACATTGAGGTGCAGACCTGTCCGCATCCGGCTTTTCG
>JAIRPZ010000336.1 GCA_031256755.1 Planctomycetaceae bacterium | reverse complement strand
AGTTTGAAAGAGCGGATGAATGTAGAAGACATTGAAGTCATTGTAAAATCCTTTCTGCGGAACGTTTCCGCTGTAAAAATGGAAACAACAGCATTCATTATACCACAATACCATTTCCGAATGTGCTATGCGGAACGGAAATGCTTTATATGATTTTCAGAATGCCGGATACATTTTGACAGAAATAGGTCGGCTTTGCTTTTTCTAATTCTTCATGACTTCCGTATCCGTACAAAACTGCTATGGAATGAATGTTGTTTTTATGTGCGCCCGTAATATCATATTTTCTGTCTCCTATCATAACGGATTCTTCTTTGTTCAAATGATTTTTCTCAATGGCGTATTTTATGATTTCCTCTTTTTCGGACAGTGTCCCGTCCAAATTGCTTCCGATAATATCCTCAAAATACTTCGCTATGCCAAAATATCTCAATATGTCTGCCGCAAATATTTGCGGTTTTGATGTTGCCAGTACGGCGGTTTGATTGTTTTCTGTAACAGATTTTAATACATTCTCAATGCCGGGATATAATTTATTTTCATAAATTCCGTTCTTTGTAAAATATTCCCGATAATATTTCACGGCCGCTTTTGATTGAACGCTGCTGAATTGATAAAACTCTGCAAACGATTGTTCCAAAGGCGGACCGATAAACAATTTTAATCTTGTTTCATCATTTTCCGATATGTTGAATTTTCCCAGCGCATATTTTACGGAATTGGCTATCCCTGCATACGGGTCGGTTAACGTTCCGTCCAAATCAAATAATATATTTTTGTAACGAGTCATGCTGATTTCTTTTATTTCCTGTACAGCGGCATAACCCGGTACGGCGTTTCGAGGATCATCGCACCCAGTGCCGTATTCAGTAAACGTCCGCCGGAATCGCCGTAAGGATCATGAAAAAACCAACTGCCGGCTTCGTGTCCGGCATGCGACTGTTCCCTGATCAGCAATTCCTGAATTCCTTTGTTCCACGTATCCCAGTGTTTGCCGCCGTAATGATGCAGTGCCAGCGTTGCATAATAGGTGTAATACAAATGACATTCGCCTTGCCGCCGCTCGTCTTTTGCTGTTTGTTCCATGCCGTCATCAAGAAACGGATCGCCCGGCTTCCAGCCGAGATACATCCGCATCAGCAGCCCGATGGAAGTACACGTTTTCGGCGAATCTTCCCCCCTGACTGTATCCCAGCCGCCTGTCGGTAAATACTGATAACGCCGCCCCCCTTCCAAAGCAACAGAATCCAAAAAATCCTGCGCCGCATAAAGCACCGACTGCGAAACGTGCAGCCCGCCGAGTTTGCCGCTTTTTAATGCCATCAGTTGCCAAGCAAAGACCGACGTATCCCCCGGCGATTGCTGCGGACGGTAACGCCAGCCGCCGCCGTCCGCATCTTGAGCGGTTTCGATCAACAGCAACGCTTTTTGCGCCGCTCGTCCAAGCGATGTCGCCGGGTCTTGTTCCTTCGTCATCGCAAACGCCTCGCATAAAACCATTGCCGCCAAGCCGTGAGAATACATCCGCAACGAATCCTGCTGCATAGCCGCGCCGTCAATTCCGCCGTTAGGATCATGGATCAGAAAAAGCAGTCCACGTTCCACTACGTTTTGATACCGTCCCGGCGTTTGATGAGTGTAACCGGCACCGAGAAACGGCAGAAGAGCCAACGCCGTGGCGGCTGTCCGCCGGTTCAATTTGCCGGTGCCGCTGTGCGAACAAAGTTTGCAGGAATCTTCGAAAGACAAACTCCATCCGCCGTCTTTCTGCTGATGAGCGGCAAGCCATTCCAAAGCGGCTTCGACCGCATTTTCACTGCCCGCTGAACAATCGCCGCGCTGCACGGCTCCTTGCCTGCCTGCCGGATTCCGCCGGTTAAAACCGCCGCCGGAAACAAAGCCGCCGCCGGAATGAACATCAGAAGCGGGAGACGGCGTATCCGCCGGAGATGGAGCATGAGGAACCGCATTCGGCGAATGACTTTCAGACGGAGATTCGGACGGGGCTGTTTTTTCATTTTCCGTTTTCTTTTCTGCGTTGTCCGCTGCGGCATTCTTCTTTTCTGTATTGTCCGTTTTTTCCGGCGGAAGAATCGCCGCCGCTGCCGGTTCTTCCGCCGGCAAGTTAAAACCGCCGAGAATATCAATCGTTCCCACTTTGCCTAATTGCGGCAGCATAATCAGCGACAAAAGCACAAGAACAAAGACGTGCAGAATAACGCTGAACATTGTACCGGTACCATCTTTGGAAGCGAGAAAAGCCGCAAGCAGGGCAAGGACTTTCCGCAGACCGGCGGGTTCCTGATCGTCCGTCCAGTTCGGAAAAAATATCTGCCGAAGGAAATGCAGTACATCAAAAAAACGGGACATTGCCGCCTAGTATAACGGTTTTTGCGAAAACGGACAGTTCTGCCGCAGTGGATTCCGGCAATGCCGTTAGTATCGGCACCCGGACTGCGGACTATTGAGTTGTGGACTTTGTTCCGAAAGGTGAACCGCTGATCGGGCTGCCTGCCGTAATCGGTCGTGCCGCCACCGTGTAACCCTTGTCCTGCAAAAATTGTTTCAATTTTTGGTAGGCATCAAAGGAATCGGGATAGACCCAAACGGTTACCGTGTAAAGGTCTTTCCGGTACTGTGATAATTTTTTTTGGAATTCAGAGACGGAATTCTGCATGGCTGATTGCACCGGTTCGCCCAGCGGTTCAAATTGCGGAACCACTTCGGCATACCGCAACTCGATGCGTGAACCGATGCCGCCCGGCATCGGCACATCAAAGACCGCCAGAAGAAATTCAAGATAAAAATGATCAATCGGACCGACTTTGCCGCTGCCAGACCGCTGTTTGATGTATTTATTTTGTTCGTCGGCAACATGCCGCTTTAATTGTTCTACCAATTCCGGGAAGGGAACGTAAACGACTTTTCCGCCGAGCAGCCGGAGATGGATTTCTTTGTTCTCGACGGTTTTTCCCAGCGGAGTCGGAATGTTTTCCAGCACCGTTGCCTGCGGGCGTTGCTGCCGGAAATCGTTTTTTGCTTTCTCCGCACGGTCAAGTTCGGCTTGGACTTCTGCCAGTTGCCGCCGGGTTTCTGCCGCTTCTTTGACGGCACCTTGTGTACCGGCAGCACTTTCGACGGCTGCCCGCAGTGTTGTCATTGCGTCAAAATAGGCGGAATGTTCAAGTCCCTGCAGCCGGTATTGTTCTGCCAAAATTTGTACTTTTGTCTGTAATTCTTCGGCATTGTGCCGGATTTGAGCGGTATTTGCTGATTTTTCCAGCATTGCCTGATATTCCGCTTCGATACCGGCAAGCGTTTGGGCATCAGCGGGCGGAGAATCGGCGGCAGGAACACTTGCGGCGGAATGCTGCGCACGGATTCCCGCCAGCATGACGAGAATGATGAGGATACCGACCACATTTGAGACAATGTCGAGGAAAGAATCCTGCCCGCCGGGGTCGGTATCGCGTTGAATTTTGCTTTGTTT
>JAIRPZ010000148.1 GCA_031256755.1 Planctomycetaceae bacterium | reverse complement strand
GGTCTTAAATCGGAATCGGTACGGCGAGCATTGCGGCAGACGCACGAATCAATGCCGCCTCTTTCGCCGTTATCTGACCGTCGTACCGGACACACGTCATCAATGCCGTCAATATCTGTTTTTTCAGTGCCGGCGAGGTCTCCGCCAGTATCCGAAGCGATTGGTCAAACCGAACAATCGTTGTTTCCGCAACAGGCAGAATGCTGTCCGCTAAACCGAGTTCCAGCATCGCCGCCGCAAACGCCAGTTGCGACTCCGCCACCGTCGGATGACCGGAATACGCAAGATACGACAACACCTGAACAACGTGCGGCTGCACACGGGACAACGCCGTATAACGAACCGACAACTGTCTTGCCAAACCGAAATAAATGTCCAAGTCCCGCAGCAGCACCGCTTTCAATGTGTATTCAAACAAACTCATCTTTTGGTCAGCCGCAATTAATGTATCAATAACAGCAGAGAACTGTTTGTATTGCGCAGCAGTCATACTCTTCATCGCCGAAGAAACACGTTGAGCAAGAGCGATTTTCTCCCCTTCCGGCAGCGGTTTGATTTGCAATTCCATTTGAATCGTTTCCTTCAAAAGATACGGCTGCGGAATCGCCGATAACTGCCGCTGCCGAACCGTATCCTCGTCTCCGAGCAGCAGTGCGAAGAAAACCGCCTGCGCCGAAAGCGGATTCCGTGCGTTTTCCGCAGCGGTTTGCGGCAGTTGATTCAGCATCGCCGCCGCAGCGGCAACGTTTTCCGTATTTAATACGCCGATGCTGCCGAAGACGGACGCTCTGGTGAACGGAACGGATTGTCCCGGCGGACTTTTTGTTTCATTAACGAAATTGACCGGCTGAATGAATTGAGGAAACTGTCCGTTAAACTGCGGGTCAATCCGCCTAATGCGTGTTGTCAGGTCGGGATGCGTTGCCAGCAGATTGCCGAGCGAAAAGAGACCGCAGGCATTGCCGAAAAAAAGGTGGGACGTTTCGGCAGCACGCGGATTACTGATTCGGCTTCCGACATTGGGACAGCCGATTTTTTTCAATGCGCCGGCAATCCCGCCGGGGTTGCGGGTAAACTGCACGGCAGACGCATCGGCGAGAAATTCCCGCTGCCGGGAAACCGCCGCCTGAATAATCGCACTGAAAAACGAACCGATATAACCGACAATCATCAATCCGATGCCGCCAAACAGCAGAACCGCCGCCAGTCCCGCTCCGGCACCTTTATCATTCCGGCTGCCGCCCGAAAGATACGGAGCCGTCCGCAGCGCATAATAACCAATCAGTGCCAATAACTGCAAGCCGAACAAAAGACCGATGAGGCGGAGATTCATCCGCATATCGCCGTTAAGAATATGAGAAAACTCATGGGCAATGACTCCCTGCAATTCATCGCGCGTCAGCAAATCGACTGTGCCGCGGTTCACGCCGATGACAGCGGCATTCGGTGAAAAACCGGCGGCGAAGGCGTTGATGCTCTGTTCATTGTCCATCATATAAACAGCCGGCACGGGAACACCGGCGGCGAGTGCCATTTCCTCGACAACGTTGTAAAGGCGGCGTTCAGCGGGTTCAGCGGCAGCCGGAGAAATCGGTCTTCCGCCGAGCGATTCGGCAATCATTTTTCCGCCGCCGGCAGAAATGGCGGCTGTTTTCACGAGTGAACCGCCGACAACAATCAGCATAATGATGCCGGTAATCCCGATGAACAGTGCCGGGTCCGGCGGCGTTGCATCTGCGGCACTCATCAGAATAAACGGCGACGATGCAGCGGCTATCAGACCGAGCAAGCCGCAGGCGTACAAAACAATCAGCAAAAACGTTCTCTTTTTCGCCTGTTCCTGTTGTTTGAAAAAGTCCATGCTTTTATTATACCAAAACCGCCGGCAGACAAACTGCCGCAAAGGGGAACCTTACCAGTCCTTATTGACCGGTTCGTTTTGCATCAATGCCGCCCGCATTTCTTCCCGGCGTTTGTCCGCCTGCTGTTGTTTCCGCCGGACTAATTTCAATAACCGTTCCGCCTTTTCTTCGGCGGTCTCTTTGTGTTGATCTTCTGCCATTTGTTTCTGTTCTTTTTCTTGTTCCGGCTTTGTCCGGTTTTCATTTGCTTGATGGTCGTTTTGCGGTTCGTTTTTCTGCGGTTTTTGATCTTGCGGCTGTTGCTGCTGATCTTGCGGCTTCTGATCCTGATCCTGTTGTTTCTGATCCTGATTTTGCTGCTGATCCGTGTTGTTTTGCTGATTCTGCTGCGGTTTGATCAGCGAGCGGAGGTAATCAAGCACTTCCCGCTGTTTGGTCAATGCTTGCTCCGGCTGATGCCCGGCAAGCAACGCCGCTGCTTCTTCGGCGGTTTGTGCGACTGCCGGTAACCGTTTCCATTGTTCCTGCATTTCGGTATTGTCCGGCGGCATTTTTTGCAGCAATGCTAATTCTTCCGCCAGCACTTTCTGTTCCTTTCCGGTCTCATAACAATTTTGTGATTTGCGGGGAGAATCCGCTTCGTCCTTTGCCCGGTCAATTTTTTCTGACAACTGTTCTTCCCAGTCGGCAAGGTTCTGTATCTGCTGCTGCAATTCTTTTTTCCGGTTTTGTTCGCGGTCAAACGCCGACCAATCCGCTGTCATTTTGTTCCGCCAAGCCCTGACCGTTTCGAGATATTTTCGTTCCTCCTCGTTTTGTTTGAGAGACAATGACTCTGTAAAATAATTTTCTGCCGAAGTCATCTGTTCGAGAATTTTCTGCCGGTCTTCCGATGCGGTTTCCTCCGGTTTTCCGGCAAGTAATTTTTTAGAACGGTTAACGGCAATTTGTCCCAGCAGCGACAATGCTTTTGCGGCAACGTTTCGGTTGCGGACGGCGGCGGCTTGCCGGAGTTCCGTTTCCGCTTCTTCAAAATGTCCTTCGGCAGCCAATTCGGCACCGCGGTTATAGAGCAGCCGGTCTTCCGCCGCCAAAGCCGTTTGCCCCGCAAACAGTGCTATCAACAGAAACAAAAAAACGAAAACGATTTGCCGTTTCATAAGCGGTTATCCTTCGGTTCGCACACAACACCGGTATTTTAAGAGGAAACGGTTGTTTTGTCAAGAAATCAGTCCGCTTTTGCAAAACCGGCTGCCGTTATTTCACTTTAACATAATGCAGATATTCTGTTGTTTCTTTTTCTCCTATCCTGCGGTTTGTTTCGGCATCGGCTTTGAAACGGCGGTACTGTTTCGTGAAACAGCCGTATTCTCCCCGCTTGCCCAAAATATTCTGAATATCATCAAGCGGCATGATGCCTTCGTTGTTATAACTCACAAAAATATATTTGGCATCAGCATTCATGATTAAATCCGTAAACGCCTGCTTAACCGAAGAACGCAAACAATAAGCCGACCGGATTTCTTCGTCCCGCAGCCCCGTTTTCCCGTGAATGGACGGAGAGTCATATCGCGCAGCCGTTTCCAGTAAATGATAATTCGCCCCGTATTGCCGGTGATTATACGGCGGGTCAAGATAGAAAATATCCCCGCTTATTTTTTTAATCAGTACATTCACATCGGACTGATAGACATCGTGGTCTTTGTCATCTTCAATCAGATTCACCGCCCGCAGTTGCAGCGGTTTCCGTGCGGTCTTTTTCAACTTTTTCAGAAACGCTCCGTAAATCGAAGCGGTGTTTGCCCGTGCATCAATACTTTCCAGCAAACTCGCAAGCAGAAAATAATACTCGTTTTCTGTAATCTTTCCGTCCGTTTTCCAATCTTCAATTTGTGTTCGGACGGCATCGCATTTCATGGCGTTTTCATCGGAAAAGTAAATCCGCTGCGTTCCGTTTTTCTGCGAACCGGTCGGTGCATAATTTTTGTACAAAAATCCTTCCGTTCCGTCAAGTTGAGAAAGATAATCACAAACCGCCGCCGCAGGATTCTCCGGCAGCATTTTTGACGTGATAATATCCGCAAGTCCGTTAAACCGCATTGGTTTGCTGTTGCCGATATAATGCCGGTTGAGAACATAACTGTAATACTGTATGTCGTTGGCGGTAATTTTATAACCGAGTTTCTTAAAATGCGAACCGACTGCTCCTGTTCCGGCAAATAAGTCGCAAAACGTTTGTCCGTTTTTACCGGCAACGTTTTCGATAGACGTTTCCAAAAAATCAAGCAGCGAATATTTACTGCCGATGTAATTCATTTCCTATGGTGTTTCTAACGGCTTGTACGTTTGCCGCCTCGCATAAAGCCGTTCCCCGAACTTAACGGACAGGCATAATACAGCACACAGACGAAAACGTCAACGGATGAGAAAGAGGGCAGTTTGCAGACGCGCAGTCCTTGCCGTGCGAACGTAATTTGGGGCGTGGTCTGTAGTTTCTACTGCTCGTCCGGTAAGCACTGCCCCCGTATGGTGTGTTGTAAAATAATACTTCAATTTTTGTGTAATAATTTTTTTCGATATAACTTGATTCTATTTAAGAGTTTACATTTTTGGCACAGTTTGTTTTTTTGAGTTTTGTTGCGCGGGAGTTGCTGTATTTTATGCCGGTTATCAGGCGGATTCCGGGACAGGCACCGGGCTTGTTCAGAATCGCCAATCACTCACAATGAAAGGATTTTTTATGTCACGCTTGTTTTGTGCGGT
>JAIRPZ010000057.1 GCA_031256755.1 Planctomycetaceae bacterium | reverse complement strand
CAAAATACATTTTTCTAAATTGTTATTTTGTATTTTGTTTGTAAATACAAAAAGCACAAAACTCAACCATCGACAGTGTATTCTTCGTTTAAGGAATTCACGGAGTCGTGTTTCGGTTTCTTTCGCAAGCGGATGAAGTGGGCGATGGAGTTGTGCAGCCGATTAACCGAAGTGTTTCAACAAATGAAAAAACCGCAAATCCAAAACGGATAGAGAATAAAGGTTGAATGTCAAACGGAAATCAGGCAACTTACCGCCGTCTCAACGGGCTCCGCTAATCGAACAGAATAAATAAAAACTGCCGTTTGCAACAGCCGTTTTTGTCTCCTAAAACCGGCTTTTGATCCGCGAATTGGATTGTTTTGCTTATAAAAAACGCATACAGTGGGAATTTTGAGACAAAACACCCCAAATCCGAAAAAACAACTCCTGCGGGGATCGCAACTTGACAGCCGGTATTTTCTCATTAAAATAGGGAGTTTCGTATCGGCAATTATCATCAACCATTTTGCATGCAGGACATCATACAGGAACTTTCTTGGAGGGAACTCATTCACCAAACGACCAATGCGGACACCATCGCCGCTTGGCTTATGGAAAAACCGCGTACCGTCTATGCCGGCTGCGATCCCACTGCCGATAGTTTGCACGTCGGACATCTCGTTCCATTGATGAATCTGCGCCGCTTTCAGCAATTCGGACACCGTCCCATCGCCCTTGCCGGCGGAGCCACCGGTGCCATCGGCGATCCCAGCGGGAAAAGTGAAGAACGGAAACTCCTCACCAAAGAACAAGTCGAATACAATATCAAATGCATCGAAAAACAAATCCGAAAAATCCTGCGGTTTGATCACAGTCCGACCGGTGCCATTCTTGTCAACAATGCCGACTGGTTCTCGCAATTTTCGTACATTGACTTTCTCCGCGATGTCGGCAAACACTTTCCCGTTAATGTGATGCTTGCCAAAGATTCCGTGCGTCTCCGGCTGGAAAACACCGATTCTGGTTTGAGTTTCACCGAATTCAGTTATATGCTGATGCAAAGTTATGATTTTGTCCATCTTCACCGGACGTACAACTGCGAAATGCAGATCGGCGGCAGCGATCAATGGGGAAATATCACCATGGGCTGCGATTTCGGACGGCGCGTTGGTATTCATTTGCCGGGGGCTTCTGTCCCCGCCGTGTTGCAAGGATTGACCAGTCCGCTCATCACGAAAAGCGACGGCAGTAAAATGGGCAAAACGGAAAGCGGAGCCATTTGGCTCGATCCGAAAAAAACACCTCCGTATCAGTTTTACCAATATTGGATTAACGAGGACGATGCCGATGTTGAAAAAATGCTTAAGATATTTACCGATTTACCGCAGCCGGAAATCGCGTCCGTTATGGCGGAACATCAGAACGATCCCGGCAAGCGGACGGCGCAGCGCAAATTGGCCGATGATTTCACGCGGCTGATTCACGGCGAAGAGGGATTGTCGGCAGCGAAAAAAGCAACGGACATTTTTTTCGGCGGCGAAATAACGGCAATGAACGATGCCGCTCTCGGTTCGATTTTTGCCGACGTTCCGAGTAAAGAATTAGCGAAACAAAAATTATCGGACGGCTTGCCGTTGACAGACGCTCTTGTGGAAGCCGGTTTGTGTCCGTCAAAGAATGAAGCCCGAAAAATGATTCAGCAGGGCGGTGCTTACGTCAATAACAAGAACATGACGGACATCAACACGGTCTTAAAACCGGAACACTTGGCAAGCGAAAGTGTGCTTGTTCTCCGTACCGGCAAGAAAAAATACGCGCTGTTGCGGTTCCGGTAAAGAAGAGCAAGCGGCAGCGTATTTCATGCATCTATTCTGCATTCGGTTGAGTTTTATCTTGACTTATTTTGTCATAGAAGTTATATCTATTTTTAGAGCGGAGAAATGACGGAAGATTAATTGCTTCCTGCTTGGAAAATCAAACAACTGAAAAAGTTTCAGAAAACATTAAAACAAAAATACGAAGCCTATCGTGTTAATGCAATTATTCTGCTCGGCACCGGCTACACGCCGCAAAAAGTAGCCGAAATCCTGCTTTGCTCCGAAGGGAGTGTCCGAACCTGATCTTGATAGAGCGGATACGGAATTTTTCAATGAGAACGTTCAAAACAATCGGCATTATGACACGTTTTCTGATTTCCGGGCGTTGTGTTTTGACTTCTTTCGTAAGTGGACGAAGCGGGTGACGGATTGCACACCCATTTGACCGAATCGTTTTACCAAATTAAAATTCCGTAAATCCAAAATGGATATGGATAAAACATAATCCGCTAAAGTGTTTTTTACAGGAAGTGCTTTCTTTCGGCAACGTTGCCTGAACCTTTTCCCGGCAGTATCCCCCAACAACAAGTTCAACGAAAAAATGACGCGCCAATTCCATCAAATCATTTTCTTTTGTGGATGGCTGTTCGCGTTATTCTTCATGCCAGCGGCTCCTTTACCGGCTCTTGCCCAAGCCGGCATGGCGGAATATAAAAAAAGCCACGCAAGGGACACCGCAACACAGACCAATCTCGCTGCTTGTTATGCGAACGGCTTGGCATAGAGAAAGATTTTGCTGAAATGCAAAAATAATACGAGCCGAAAATAAAGCATGCCGACAACAAGTGAACTTACTATTCCTGATACTTAATCCGCAATGCGTCACGCAAGCCGAGTTCAGTTAACAACATTTTCATGTTCTTAACCTTGTCTTGCGAACTTAACTGCGTTAACAAATAATACATATCGTCAATTTTCTTAAATTGTCCATGTCCAGTGGTTTCACGGCACAGTACTTGCTGATTTGTCGAGAGCAGCCGTTTTGCACAGTGCAGCCGCAAAAACTTGTCCTTGTTTTGCATAAAAAGTTTCTTGACAATTTCGATATACAACTCTGTTATCTTCGTTGCTCTTAATTGTTCTCCATTAAACACTGCATAATCCAATTTCAAACCAGTCGGGTCACCGGCATCGAAAATGTTCACTTCGTCAAACGACACCGTTCGTCTTTCAATCACAACATCGGGATACTGCCACACTTGCAGAAACCGCTCTGTCAAATGTTCACACCGTCTTTCGATTTCGGCTTTGTTCCAGGCAGTCAAGTTCTTCAAGTCCCGATTCAGCCATAACCGGCTGTATCGGTAGCCCTGTTCTTTACCGTCAACGTTCATCTCACACTTCTTGACAAACGTTTGATTACCCAATGCACCGTTGTTACCCGATAATGTCAAGTTGCCGATTGTATGCAAAAATGATTTAGCGATTTCATCACACTCGTTTTGCGGCAACTGCTGTTTCCAATTTGCATCCGGCAACTGCGGAAAGATATGCTCGACTGTAATGTCCTTGCTCGGCAGCATGACCCGCTCTTTGTTTTGATAATTTTCAAGACGCTCGAAAAGATAATGAACGTTAAAGTTATATACATCGCGGACTTTCAATTCACGGCGGACTTCATCGTTAGAAGGAAAACGAATTGTACCGGCATTCGACAGTAATTCCCGTTGCAAGGAACGAAGATAATCGTTTTTATCAATTTTTTCATACAACGCCGCAAAGATTTTGTTCATCGGTCCCGTTGCTAAGTTAACAATCGCCCGCCGAAACACATACGCCTGACACAATTCCAACACTGCAATGAACGTTTCCTTGTCAATGACGTTGCTGTGATAGTCCGCAAAAACCGGCATCAGAAACGGATAAATAACGCCGACTTTTAACCGGTTAATGTATTCCAAATGTTTGCGGATTTCGTTGTCCGTTTCATATTTCGGATTGAGAAGTTTCCGATAATGTTCCGATAACGATTTCAATTCGTTAAGCAATTGTACCAAATCTTCGTGTGTTTCCTGCCGATAAAATTTGAATTCGTCATACACTTTGGATTCGTTAATGATCTTCCGTTTTTGAAGATATGTTTTATATGTTAGAAAATCACGGATGAAAGCCGATGTCCGTTCTTTTTCCAACGATTCGTCTTTCGTATTCTGCTCAATCGGTTTCCAAAACCGGTTGTAATAGTCCGTTTGCGTCGCTTCCGGCAGCGTCATCAAAATATAATTGCGTATCAGGTCGGACTGTTCCAACGGTTTGCCTTTGGCGTTGAGCGATTCAAATATCTGCTGCGGATCGTCATCGTGTTCATCGAGTTGAATCTGCACAAGCACCAATTTGGCAATGCCTTTTTGGACGGTTTCACTGTTTTGGTTAGTGATTTTCTTTTGGAAAAATTTGAAATTTTCAATCAAACGGGAATGTTTCGGGATATTATCGCTGCTTTCACCGAGTATATGTTTCAAACAATCCGCATAATCTTCGGTCGGTTTAAGTTTCAATTTTTCGGATTCATCAACATTATCATTTATTATAAACTTTTTTAGATTATTCATTCCTCTTTCATCGCAGCGTTCTTTTGCAAGCAGATACAAGACGCAAAAGATAAGCGTCAATGTCGTCAACCGCTGTTGTCCGTCAATAACGGCGTATTCTTGTACGCTGCCGATGGTCGTATTGCCATGCTTGATATAAACAATCGAACCGAGAAAATGCCCGCTGCGTTTTTCATTGGAACCAACGGCAAGAATGTCTTCGAGGAGTTGCAAACACTCATCAATTTCCCATTTATAGTTGCGCTGATAGACAGGAATTTGAAATACTGTTTGCGGAAACTGCATTATTTCGGTGATTTGCTTTTTGCTGATTTCCATTTTAGCAGCGGAGAATATAATAAAAATAGCATTATAGCCGGAAACGGATGATTTGCAATAGCCTGTTTGTCTTGTCTGAAACCAGTTGTCTTGCTGTTTTTTCTGGAATTTGTTAATAGATGATAAGATACAATTCATACCCGTCAAGGATGACTTACGCATGACTTTCATTGTTCTCCAATGCCCGTATTGCCGCAGCGAAAAAAGTAGGAAAATACGGAATCTGCAATAGCAAGCAGCGATACATCTGCAAAAATACCGAATGTTCGCTCACAATATTTTACATGGAATACACCTACAACATCAGCAACGTTAACAAAGAAGACTTCAAGGCACGTTCCTGCGGTAAGATCCGGGTTGAAACAGATGAGATGGGAATAACAGCAATTAGACCTATGACAAAAGAATAGATTCGAACAAATATCAGTAATCAGCAAAAAGAACACGCGTAAGTATTTATCCTTGCATACTTGGGGTAACCGGTTTGTTCGCAAAGGGATTCGCTTTTCCAAAACGGGACGAATGCACAAAATCGTCATCGGATTGACAATCAATTACTGGTTTTTCGGCTGCCATTGGTTCATACAATAGGTTTAAGACAAAACCGGGAAAAATCAGCCTACCGCTGCCGCCCCTCTCCCGCTGCCGGTGATTTTCCCTTACAATAACCAAATACAATGGACGGACGCACAAAAAATAAGAAGGTAAGAACGATGAAACACAAAACCTATCTTGCCGTTGATGCGGGAGCGTCAAGCGGACGGCTGATGGCCGGGCATTTTGACGGAGAAAAATTACAGATTGAAGAAATTTACCGCTTTGAAAACGGCCCCGTTGATATTGCCGGTACGCTTTATTGGAATCTCCCCTCGCTCTGGACACACATCAAAACCGGTTTACAGATTGCCGGTGCCAAATTCGGCAGCAGCATCGTCAGTGCCGGTGTCGATACGTGGGGCGTGGACTTCGGCTTTCTCGGCAAAGACGGACAACTCCTCGCCAACCCCGTTTGCTACCGCGATGCCCGCACAGACGGCATCATGGAAAAAGCATTTCAAAAAGTGTCCCGCCGCACGATTTTTCAACAGACCGGCTTGCAGTTTATGCAGTTCAATTCGCTGTATCAACTGCTGGCAATGCAGCAGAACCAATCGCCGCTTCTTGACGTTGCCGGCACATTCCTCATGATGCCGGATTTGTTTCATTATCTTTTGAGCGGCGAGAAAAGCAACGAATTGACCAACGCATCCACCACGCAATTTTACGACCCGACAGCAGGGAACTGGGCAACGTCAATGCTAAAATCTTTCGGTTTGCCGACCGGTTTTTTGCAGCCGGTTTCGCCTGCCGGAACCATTCTCGGTTTTCTGCGGAAAGAACTTGCCGAAACGACCGGTTTAACTTCAGCGAAAGTTATTCTGCCCGGCTCGCACGACACCGCTTCGGCGGTCTTGTCCGTTCCGGCAAAACCGGACGCAACATGGGCTTACATCAGTTTGGGAACGTGGGCGTTAATGGGAATCGAATCGCCGAATCCGCTCATCAACAGCACGGTTGAAGAATTAAACTTTACCAACGAAGGCGGCGTTGCCGGGACAACGCGGATACTGAAAAACATTACCGGAATGTGGCTGTTGCAGGAATGCCGCCGTGTTTGGAACGAACACCGCACCGAACCGCTGTCGTGGGACGACATCACCGCACTGACGGAATCGGCGGCACCGCTTCGTTCCTTTATCAATCCGGACCACCGCGATTTTCTGACACCGACCGATATGCCGAAAGCGGTTGCGGAATTCTGCCGCCGGTCAGGGCAGCCGGTGCCGGAAAATGAAGGAGCGGTTTTGCGGTGTGCGCTGGACAGTATTGCGATGAAGTTCCGGCACGTGCTGGAAATGTGTGAAAAAATCACGGACACGTGGATAGAAACGGTGCATATTGTCGGCGGCGGCACGAAGAACAAACTGCTTTGTCAGGCGGCGGCGAATGCGTGCCGGCGGCGTGTGGTTGCGGGACCGGTTGAGGCAACGGCCGCAGGCAACATTATGATGCAGGCAATCGCCCTTGGTGATGCGGCGGACATTTCCGAAGCACGTCAAATTATTCAGAAAAGTTTTGAGGTGACGGAATACCTTCCGCAAAACCCCGCCGAATGGCACGATGCGTATGAACGGTTCTTAAAATCGTCTTGAATTTTTCCGGCTTTTCGGTTAGATTGGAGAAGGATTAAAGGAATCAGAGATATTATAAAACAGTATTTTTACAGACAGCACAATGGATAAACGTATTGGTTTTATCGGAACGGGACACATGGCAAGAGCCTTGTCCCGCGGTTTTCTTCAAGCGCAAATCATTACCGCGCAGCGTCTTTTCGGTTACGATACCAGTACCGAAGCCGCCCACAAATTTACGGATCAAACGGGAGGGACAAGAACGGGCTCTGTCAAAGAACTTGTTTCCGGCACCGATGTGGTTTTTCTTGCTGTTAAGCCGCAGCAAATGGGAGAAGTCCTGCATGAAATCGGTTCGCTCCGCGCCCACGGCAATAATCCGCTTTGGATCACGATTGCCGCCGGAATTCCGATTCAAACCTATCTCAAAGAAATCGGCAATACGGCCCGGCTGGTTCGGGTTATGCCGAATACGCCTTGTCTGGTCGGTGCAGGCGTGAGCGGTTTCTGTGTTTCGGAAGGAGCGAAACCGGAAGATGTCAAATTGGCAACCGATCTGCTGACAACGGTCGGCATAGCGATTCAGTTTCCTGAACGGCAACTTGATGCGGTCGCGGGATTATCTGGAAGCGGACCGGCTTATGTTTATATGATGATTGAAGCGATGGCAGACGGCGGTGTCAAAATGGGATTGTCCCGCGAACACGCTCTGCAACTTGCCGCCCACACTGTTTTCGGATCGGCAAAGGTTGTCCTCAATACAAGTGATCATCCAAGCGTGTTGAAGGATAAGGTGTGCAGCCCGCGCGGAACAACCATTAGTGCGGTACATTCGTTGGAACAATCCGGTTTCCGGGCGGCACTTATCGGGGCGGTTGAAACCGCAACGCTCCGCTCCAGAGAATTAGGAGCGGAACAATAAATACGTTTCTAAAACGGCTTCAATTGTTCAATCAGCCGTGTTCCCCACGGTCGGCGGACAGTATCATAGACATTACCGCTCGGAATGTTTTTAATCGCAAATTCACTGATCTGATCGGATCGGACGGAAAAGTCCTGTCCGATTGTGTCGGGACGAATTACGCCGCTGACATACAGGACGCTTCCTTCTTCGCCGAATTGCCATTCCTTATCTCCTTCGATCCGAAGGTTGCCGTTGTCTTCGATGGAGGTCACCCGGCAGGGCATCCGCAGTTCCAGTGTTTCTTTTCGGGTCATCCGTCCCTGATTTTGCGTTTTATGGTCAATTTCACCGCCGATTTCCGGCAGCGTCCCGCCGGCACCCGCCGAAACAGGCAGTTTCAGAAAACCGGAAATTTTCGACCAATACGTGATCCGTGCTTCCGTTTCAATATTTTTTTTCCGCTGATTGTTTGCAGAATTGTTATATGTCATTTCCTCTTTGACATGGACGTAAATAATATCGCCGATTTGAAAGACCTTTTGCCGGGGCGGTGCCTGAAAAGTGAGTGATGCTTCGGTCATTTTCATCGGTTTGCCGCTGCGGGAAAGCAATGCCGGCGTACCGGAAAGTGAGCCGGTTTGTGCCGGCACCGAAGAAATATAAACCGAAGAAATACAAAAAAACGTTCCCGTAAAAAACAGGACGGCGATCGGTTTGAACATGTTTGCGCGTATCATATTAGGGGGAATGTAGGGATTGTATCGGCGAGTTTGCCGAAAAAATTGAATCAACCCGTTATTTTTTGCAGGAAATGTGCTACAATGGAGACGTTAATCGTTGAGTGCGGGGCAAAATAGGCAGAGTATCCCGCCATGCAACGATTTAACCAAAGCAGGATTTTTGCCGATAATGAAGAAAGAATTCGGATAAGGAAAACAACTATGCCGCAAGATCAAACGCCAGCCAGCAACGGAGAGCCGGACTACGGCAGCGAAATTTCGCCCTCCGCCGGCATCGATCCCGTTGATGCCGCCCCTGTACAGCAGCCGAACTATCCGCCGCAAGAATACGGCAATACCAATATCAACGGATACGCTTCTGCACCGGAGCAGCCCTACACCGGCGGTGCCGTTCCGATGATTGATCCGGTTGAATCCGCCAAACTCACCCCGCAAATCCTTCTTTTGCTGGTTTTGTCCGGTCTTAAACGGCATTGGAAATGGACGGTTCCGCTTGGTTTAATTTGCGGTTTCCTCGCTGCCGGAGCGGTTTTCTTTATGTTTCCGCTGCAATATGAAGCGAAAACAATGCTCCGAATCCGGTTTACCCAACAGAACCTCATTTTTTCATCAAGCGACGGCAGCGGGTACGAAGATTTTGTCGGCACGCAAATCGCCACAATGCGGAGTCCCTTCGTGTTAGCACCTGTACTGCTTGAACCGGATATTAAAGACCTGCCTTGTGTGAAGCGTGAAATTGACTCGCTCAGTTGGTTGACCAAAAAACTTCGTGTCAGTCGGGAAAAACGCGCGGAATTTGTGAATGTCAGCATCGAAACGAATGACGCTGACGCGTCGAAAACGCTGCTGACATCTGTTGTCCGTATTTATCTTGCCCAAACGGCAGATATATCGCAGGCGAATTCGGAAAAAATACTGCAAGTGTTGCATACGGAAAAGCAAAAATATATGACTGAAGCGCAGCGGATGCAGCAGTACATCCAAACGGAAAGCCAAAAAGCGGCGGGAGCGGGAGCGGTACGGAGCGAAAACGGATTGGTCGGCGGTTTAGGGCAGGGAGAATCGCTGGCGAAGGAAATCGCAATGAATGATGCCGATCTGATTGTTAAAGAAGCCCGGCGGGCAGCGTTAGCCGAGCGGGTTCGTTCTCCGGGGAAAATTCGTATTCCTGACACCGTGCTGCAAGCGATCGCAAACAGCGATCCGGTACTGAAGGAGAAAAAAACGCTACTGGCTGCATTGAAGCAGCAGAAGAGCGAATGGGAACTCGTGATGAGCAAAAACGATCCGCGTATGCAGGAATTAAACAAAAAAATCAAAGAATTGGCGGATCAATTGGAGAATCCTGATAAAAAAACCAGCGACGGCGGCAAACAGCCGGCATCGGAAGGTTTGTCAGCAGAGGCAAGCGTGATGCATTCGCTCAAAATGCAATGGGAATATGAATTGTACACGCTTGACCTTGATATCAACGACAAAAAAATACTGTCGGACGAATTGAAAAAGAAGCAGAAAGAAATGCTGACATCCGCTTCGCAAAGTGCGGGGATGAGCGAAGACATTGCCTTCAAAAAGGCGGAATTGAATCGTCTTCACAAAGTGCTGGATGTCATTTCAGAACGCATTGCGGCACTGACAGCGGAAAAACAGGCACCGGATCGGATCACGCAGCAACTGGTTTCGCCGGTGGTGATCACGCCGAACAAAATGAGACAGATCATGATGATGGGAATGGGCGGAGCCGCGATGGCGTTTTTACCGCTTTGTTTCGGTGTAGTTATTGAGCGGATGAAGCCGCGGCTGTACCACGCTTCACAGGTTCGGCGGGCGGCACCTCGTGCGCTGGTCGGCGAAATTATGGAGCCGCCGGTTGCGTGGATTCATGGTTCGGCATTTCAGAAACGCCTGGCTCGCTATCGGGAAAGTGTACATAATTGGTGTACCCATTTGTTGTTGAGCGATCCGTTCCGGCATTGCCGGACGCTGTCGGTGGCGAGTGTTGCCGGCGATGACGGAAAGACGTTTTTAGCGGTGCAGATTGCAGTCGCAATGGCACAGATGAAGCGTGATCCGGTTTTGCTGATTGACGGCGATATGCGGGTGGGACGTTTGCATTTGCTTTTCGGCAATGAAGAGGCGGGAGTCGGGTTAGCCGATGTTTTGTCGCTTCGCGCACGCTGGGGAGAATCGGTGGTGATGAACGAAAAGGAACCGAATTTACACTTGTTATCGGCGGGACAGTTGGATGTATCGCCGTATGAGTTGTTGGGGAGCGGCGACTTCCGGGAGTTGCTGGATGCGATGCAAACACGGTATTCGCTGATTTTGGTGGTTTTGCCGCCGGCGGCGAATGCGGCAGAATCGCTGATTATGTCGGCAAGTACGGACTCTACACTGCTGTGTGTAAGGCAGGGAGAAACGGTCTTGGCGGCGATGGAAGATGTTTATCGGATGTTAGTGAATACGGGCAGTTCGGTTGATGGAATTGTGGTGAAAGACATACCCTACTACCAGATGGCAGGCAGAGACGGCGGTTTTGCCGATAAACTCGAACAAATCCGGCTTTCCCACCTGCTTCAATATGCGAATTGACAAGGAAGAAAAATCAGGAAAACATTTTTGCCGGGGGAGGGGGAGTGTTTTTTCATTTTTGATGGAGTACAATAAGAATTCCTCAATCGGGTTGCCGGTGTCGTTATTTGCCGGCAGTAATATCCCCGCCAAATTACTATCAGCAGATTACGGAGAGTGAAAAATGAGCCAAAAGCGGATTGATGTAAAAAAGGTCGCGGACGTAAATATCGCAACGACCCTGGATATGAAATTGAACGACGATTTATCGATTCAGGAGTGGGGAGACCAACTCCTTGCGCTGCTGGACGATCCGGGGTGCCGGAAATTGCTTGTCAGTTTCGAGCGGGTGCTTTTCATGTCCAGTTCCGCCCTCCGTGCCTTGATCACTCTGAACAAAAAAGCCAAGGAAACAAAAGCATCGCTCATCCTTTGCGGAATTGACGACAACATCATGGAAGCATTCCGCATCACGCGGCTTGACAACGTTTTTCAGATTAAGAGAAACGAAGACGAAGGGATTCGTGCTTTTACGGTTGTTTCGGACAAATAAATTGGGCAGCCGAAAAGCCGGTTTGTCCGTTTTTAAGCATGTACCTGCCATGAGTCGACCATTATCGTCTTGGACTTGGATCACGTCACAGACATTTCCCAGTGATATGGGGACTGCCCGCCGTTTGATCGGCGAAGTGATGAGCGTTGTGCGTGCCGACCCGTGGACGGAGAGAGAACTTTTTGCAGTCGAACTCATTCTTGAGGAAGCATTTGCCAATGCCGTTCAGCATGGAAATAAAGCCGACCCGGAGAAAAAAATTAAGTTTGAATGTAAGGTTAATGCGGACAAAATTTGGGTACGTATAGAAGACGAAGGACCCGGTTTTGATCCGGGCGGTCTTGCTGATCCGACTGATCCGGTCAATCAAATGGTACCGTCCGGTCGGGGAGTGTTGCTCATTAAACATTTCGTGACCCGTGTACAATGGAACGAAAAAGGAAATGTCATCGAATTTGAAAAAGAACGAAACGGGTAGTTTGGAGATTTATTCATTTTCGCAATTTAACAGCGGGCGTATGCTTGCCTTCGCTTTTGACGGAAGCACTTTT
>JAIRPZ010000190.1 GCA_031256755.1 Planctomycetaceae bacterium | reverse complement strand
CGGCAGCACGCCGGCAATACCGAGTTGTTTCTCCGTTTGATATTGTTCATCCCCTAAATCCTGCGGATTGACCGTCCAGTCGCCGGCAATCTGCATCACCCAATCCTCATTATCCGCCCATTGCGGTCGCCCTTTTGATGTGTCCGCTTCGTCCTCTATATCAATCAACATATAAGCCGCGCCGGTTTCAATCCCTGTCCGCTCCCCTTGGTTGACAATATTGCCGCTGTCACCCGTGATAAATGAACGGACAATACGACCGTTGACGGAACGAATCCACGCCGCATAACTGGAAATCCGATGTGTTCCGAAGAAACACGCCTCGCCGAAAAATCGGCTCAACCGGTTCAAAAACAATAACGATTCCTCTTTGCCGGTACTGTCTATCCGGCAAAATAAAAAGCACCAGCCGTTGACCGGCGGCGAAATCCAGCAGTTATTGCTTTCAGAGAACATCATATCGTAAACATAATCAATGCCGACAGCCCAATTCCATGACTCCGATAAAAAGCAGCCATTCTAAACAGGACGAACATAAACGGAACCTTTTCATTTTGCTTTATCGTGATTGATTATCAGAATCACCGGAGAAATATAACGAAACAACAGAAAAAACAATCAGCAATGCTTCACGCCCAAAGTTTCCGATCCAGCGTCCGGTAAGAGATCGCTTCGAATAAGTGCATCGGCGAAATGTTTTCCGAATTTTCTAAATCCGCAATCGTTCTTGCGATCCGCAATATCTTGTCGTGCGCTCTTGCCGATAATCCGAAATCCTCAATTGCCGTCCGCAAAACCGTATGTCCCTGCTCGCTCAACTTGCAGTGGTGAAGAATCTGCCGGTGCGACATATCCGCATTGTAGCGTATCTTCGTCTTCGCAAAACGCATTTCCTGAATCTGCCGTGCCGCTAACACCTGACGGCGGATTTCCGCACTGGACGTTCCCGGTGCCGCCGCCGATAACTCCGCATAATCCACCGGCGGAACTTCAATGTGAATGTCAATCCGGTCAAGAAGCGGCCCGCTGATCCGGTTCATATACCGCTCAATTTGCACCGGCGAACACCGGCATTGCCGGCGGGGATCGTTCCGGTAGCCGCACGGACACGGATTCAATGCCGCAATCAAAATAAAATTGGCAGGAAAGGTACTCGTTTGCGATACTCTGGCAATCGTTACATAACCGTCTTCGAGCGGCTGCCGCAGCACTTCCAGTGTCCGGCGGTTAAACTCCGGCAACTCATCGAGAAAGAGTACGCCGTTATGTGCCAAACTGATTTCGCCCGGACTCGGCGGCGATCCGCCGCCTGCCAAACCGGGTTCGCTGATCGTATGATGCGGCTCGCGGAACGGACGAACCGCTATCAGCGGCTCGTTTAATTTCAAATTGCCGGAAACGCTGAATATCCGTGTTGTTTCCAGTGCTTCGTCCAGCGACATTTTCGGCAGCACCGTCGAGAACCGTTTGGCAAGCATCGATTTACCGGTGCCGGGCGGGCCGATCATCAGGATATTGTGTCCGCCTGCCGCTGCAACAGTGATCGCCCGCTTGGCGGATTCCTGCCCTTTGACTTCGGAAAAATCCGATTCGTAAGCGGCAAGTTGATCAAACACTTCGGTATGGAGCGGCGTATGCGGTTCAAGTGCAGCACTGCCGCTGAAAAAAGCGACGGCTTCGGCTAATGTTTTGACCGGAAAGACACGGATGCCTTCGACCACAGCGGCTTCGGCGGCGTTTTCGGCAGGGACAATCAACTCGGACATTCCGAGGGCTTTGGCAGCAAGGGCCACAGAGAGTGAACCTTTGATCGGACGCATGGTGCCGTCCAGAGCCAGTTCGCCGACAACAGCGGTTTGGTTTAATTTTTCGGCAGGAATTTGTCCGCTGCCGGCAAGGAGTCCGAGGGAAATGGGCAAGTCAAACGAGGCGGCTTGTTTCGGTAAATCGGCAGGGGCAAGATTGATGACAACGCGGTGAACGGGGTTGAAATAGCCGGAATTTTCCACCGCTCTTTCGATGCGGTAGGTACTTTCTTTGACGACGGCATCGGGCAGTCCGACCATAATCGTTTTCGGCATTCCGATATCGGAGCAATCGACTTCGACTTCAACCGGAACGGCATCAATGCCGAGCAGCGAAAATGTTTTGAGTTTGACAAGCATAAGGCGGTTGATGATAGAAGGTTCGCTGTCATTGTACCTCATCACAAACGCTGTGTGCGGTACTGCCCGTCCGGCTTTTATGCCGGAAAACCGTGATACCGAATCCGCTTTGCCGCAGTTGAGGTTTTGTGTCCCGAAATCCGGTCATCACTGCATAATCTGCCGCTCGGAAATGGCTTCAGAAAGCATCTCCGCATTGGCAAATTGCAAATCGCTGCCGGTAACAATCCCCCGCGCTAACCGCGTAATCTTCGGCTTATTCGGCAACGATTCCAACTGCCCGATAATATAGCGGGCAGTTGTATCCCCCTCCACCGTCGGATTCGTCCCCATCACCAATTCACGGAAATCCCCATGCTGAATCCGCCGTACCAGTGCCGCAATACTCAACTGATCCGGCGTAATCTTTTCAAGCGGTGCCAAACGTCCAAGAAGAACATGGTACAGCCCGTTATACCGCCCCGTTTTTTCAAGCAGAATTAAATCCTGCGGCTGTTCCACCACACACAGAATCGATTGATCCCTGCCGGCATCTTTGCAAATTTCGCAAAGTTCTTCAACCGTTAAATTAAAACAGTGTTTACAATAGCGGACATTTTCTTTCACCGTCCGAATCGAATCGGCAAGGGCAAGGGCTTCCGGCTTGCTGACTTTGAGCAGATGATACGCAATTCTCTCCGCCGATTTTTTTCCCAATCCCGGCAGTTTTGCAAATTCCTGAATCATCCGCGAAACGGATTCGGTCAATTCTGTCATAAAAAATGCCACACCAAAAATGTCACGCCAAAGCATTTATCAACGGATACAGCCCGCGGCAATGCCGTACCGGTCAATCGCCGTAGGCACCGGTAATGTCGTCATCAAACGCCTCGTTATCTTCTTCCGGTACGGCTTCATTGAAAAACTGCGAACGGTAATCGTAGTCCGCCGTTTCGGCAAGCACCGCCGCTTCCGGCAAATCGTTCAGAAGCGTAAAATCTTTCGGTTTCACCGGTGTTTGTACCGCCGCTAATGCCGCTGCGGCTTCGTCATTTAATTTCCACTGCGCCTCCTGATACCGATGGAAACCGGTACCGGCAGGAATCAAATGTCCGAGGATGACGTTTTCTTTCAAACCGATCAGATTGTCCGTCCGGCTTGCCAGTGCGGATTCCGTAAGCACTTTCGTTGTTTCCTGAAAACTTGCCGCCGAAATAAAACTGGAACTTTGCACCGCCGCTTTCGTGATGCCGAGCAACTGCGTGGATGCCTGTGCCAGCCGCGCCGGCTTGCACGTGGCTGTTTTACCGCCTTCGGCTTCCGTTGCATCGTTGATCTGTTCAAACGCATCCCGGCGGATAATCGTTCCCGGCTCCAACTGGGTATCGCCCGGTTCATCCACTTTGACACACGCGGCAATTTCCTTGTTCGCTTTGCGGAACGTGAACCGGTCAACCTGAACTCCTTCCAGCAATTTCGTATCGCCCGCCGATTCAATCCGAACCTTGCGCAGCATTTGCGAGATGATCACTTCAATATGTTTATCGTTGATCTTCACTTTCTGACTGCGGTAAACACCCTGCACTTCGCGTACCAGATATTCCTGCAATTCTTCTTCGCCGGAAATCCGCAGAATGTCGTGCGGAACAAGCGGCCCGTCCGTGATGGCATCGCCCGCTTTGACAAAATCACCGGACTGCACCCGAAGGTGTTTCCCGTAGGAAATGTCATGAATACGTTCAATGCCGGTTTCTTCGTTTTTGACGACAATTGTCCGTTTGCCGTGCCGCTTTTGACCGAGTTCGACAACGCCGTCAATTTCGGCAACGACCGCCGGGTCTTTCGGTTTACGGGCTTCAAAAATTTCGGTAACGCGGGGCAGACCGCCCGTGATGTCCTGCGTTTTACCACTTTCACGCGGTGTTTTGGCAAGCAATGCCCCGCGTTTCACGCTGGCACCGTTCTCGACTTCAATCATCGCCCGACCGGGAATATAGTAGTAGTCCAAGACCTCTTTGCCGTTAGGGGACTTAATGTCGATCTGCGGAACTCGGTCCCCTTTCAAATCCATCACTGTCCGCACGGACTTGCCGGTGGTCAATTCTTTTTCCACACGCACGGTTTCCCCGTCAACAATGTCCACAAAACTGACGATACCGGCGGCTTTTGCCAAAATCGGAACGTTGTGCGGATCCCAGTTGCAAATAATGTCGCCGGATTTAATCTCACCGCCGTCTGTGACGTTGAGCATGGCACCGACCGGTATGCTGTACCGTTCCCGTTCACGCCCCTTTTGGTCAACAATCGCCACCGCCCCGTTTCGGGAAAGTGAAACCCGCTGTTTCGACTCGTTTTCAATCACTTCGAGTTGGACGAATTTCGCAAAACCGGGATGTTTTGATTTAATATCGCTTTCCTCAATTTCACGCGAAGCCGTACCGCCGATGTGGAACGTCCGCATCGTCAATTGCGTACCGGGTTCGCCGATACTCTGGGCGGCAATAATTCCGACCGCGAGTCCTTGTTCGACTTCCCGGCTGGTCGATAAGTCCATGCCGTAGCACTTGGCGCAAATACCGAGTTCGGCTTCACACGTCATCGGACTGCGGATTTGGATTTTTTCCAAACCGAGTTCTTCGATTTTCCGGGCAATTTCCCATGTAATCAATTCGTTTTCCCGGACGATGACTTCATCGGTGATCGGATTGACAATGTTCGAGCGGGAAACGCGTCCCCGAATCGAGTCCGCCAAACTGACTTCCACTTTTTCGCCGCGGTAAATAACCCCTTTGGTGATTCCCTGCGACGTACCGCAATCGTCCATCGTAACGACAACGTTTTGTGCTACGTCTGCCAGTTTTCGGGTCATATAACCGGAGTCCGCCGTTTTCAAGGCGGTATCCGCCAGCCCTTTCCGTGCGCCGTGAGTGGAACTGAAATACTCCAGCACGTTCAATCCCTCGCGGAAGTTTGCCTTAATCGGCGTTTCGATAATTTTTCCGTTCGGTTTCGCCATCAATCCCCGCATCGCTGCAAGTTGGCGGATTTGTTCCTGACCGCCCCGCGCACCGGAAATCGCCATCAGGTAAATCGGATTGACATACCATCCTTCCCAGCCCCGTTCCTTTCGGAAGTCGCTTTCAAGTTCCTTCATCATATCCGCCGTCATGACTTCGCGGGCATGTGTCCATGTGTCAATCACTTTGTTATACCGCTCGACTTCAGCAATGATGCCGTCTTCATAACGCTGCCGGACTTTTTCGACTTCTTTTTCGCCGTCTTCGATAATGGACAGTTTCGATTTCGGCGTGACCAAATCGTCTGTTGCAAAGGACAGTCCGCTTTTGGTACTTTCCTCGAAACCGAGCCGCATCAGCCGGTCAAGAAAGTCAATCGTTTCCCGCCGCCCGACGTATTCGAAACAATCGCTGATGACCGCCTGAAGACCGGCGGATTTCAGCGTATCGTTGTAATAGGGCATCCCTTTTTTCAGAATGCCGTTGAAAATAATCCGCCCCGGTGTGGTTTCGAAAATTTTTCCTTCGGTGACGGTACGGTCGGTTTTAAGCCAGCGTCCTGCCGGCATGCGGACTTTGATTTTGGCGTGCAGACCGACTTTTTTATGAGCGTAAGCCATTAACACTTCATCGCGGCTGGCAAACGCCATGCCTTCTCCTTTGACACCGGGACGCTGAAGGGTGATGTAATAGCAGCCCATCACTACGTCTTGCGAGGGGGAGATAATCGGCGAACCGTTTGCCGGACTGAAAATGTTGTTTGTGGCGAGCATCAAGGTATGGGCTTCTACCTGTGCTTCCAGCGAAAGCGGAAGGTGAACCGCCATTTGGTCGCCGTCAAAGTCCGCATTGAATCCCCGGCAAACCAGCGGATGCAGTTTGATAGCGTTTCCTTCCACGAGAATCGGTTCAAACGCCTGAATACCCATCCGGTGCAGCGTCGGCGCACGGTTCAGGAGAACAGGGTGATTCTGAATCACCTCTTCCAGAATATCCCAAACCTCTTCATCTTTGCGTTCAAGCATTTTCTTTGCACTTTTGATCGTGTCGGCATGCTGCAACTCTTTCAGGCGGCGGATGATAAACGGCTGAAACAGTTCCAGAGCGATCTTTTTCGGCAGACCGCATTGATGCAGCCGCAGGTGCGGACCGACCACAATCACGGAACGTGCGGAATAATCGACCCGCTTACCGAGCAGATTTTCCCGAAACCGTCCCTGTTTTCCTTTGATCATATCGGTCAGGGATTTGAGCGGACGGTTGCTTGAACCGAGAACCGGACGGCGGCAGCGGTTATTGTCGAACAGCGAATCCACCGATTGCTGCAACATGCGTTTTTCGTTGCGGATAATCACTTCCGGCGCGTTCAGGTCAACTAATTTTTTGAGCCGGGAATTCCGGTTAATAATCCGGCGGTACAAGTCGTTCAAATCGCTGGTCGCAAATGTTCCCGATTCCAGCAGGACGAGCGGACGCAAATCCGGCGGAATCACCGGAATGGCATCGAGAACCATCCATTCCGGCTTGTTGTCGCTGTCCCGCAGCGATTCGACCAGTTTCAGCCGGTTAATAATGTCTTTTTTCCGCTGTTTCGATTTCGTTTCTTCGAGTTCTTTGCGCAACTCATCGGATAATTTGACGAGATCAAGGTTTTGCAGTAATTTTCGGATGGCTTCTGCGCCCATATCGGCGTGAAATTTTCCGTTTCCCCGATCTTCTTCCCGGCATTTCCGGTATTCTTCTTCGTTCAGGAGATCGTAAACTTTGGTCTGGGTATTCCCGGGGTCGATCACGACGTAATCCTGAAAATAAATCACTTTCTCCAAACTGCTTGCTTTCATGGAGAGGAGGGTTGCCAGCCGGCTGGAGGCGGCTTTGAAGAACCAGATATGGACGACGGGGGCGGCGAGATCGATGTGTCCCATCCGTTTGCGGCGGACGCGGCTGTGCGTAATTTTCACGCCGCACCGGTCGCACGTCATTCCTTTATATTTCATGCCCCGGTATTTACCGCAGGCGCATTCCCAATCCTTTTCGGGACCGAAGATTTTTTCGCAGAAGAGACCGTCCTTTTCCGGTCGATAAGTCCGGTAATTGATGGTTTCGGGCTTTTTGACCTCGCCGTAAGACCATTGGCGAATATCAGCGGGTTTTGCCAAACTGATTTTAACGGCAGAGTAATCGTTAATCCGATCATAGGTTAATTCGTTGCTCACTGAAATCTCCTGTTGGTTACGGTGACGGTTCGGCGTTAAGCAATAAGCGCAATCTCTCCCTTGTTTCGTTTTAGGGACGAAAAAAGTAGAGGAAGGGACTGCTTCTCATCGGAATGACCTATTTTATCACAAATGGGGAAAAAACAAGAGGGGACACAAAAACGGGAGACTGCCGCACTGTTGCCGGTTTCCTGTTGCCGACATTCGTGCAATAGGCGGAATTCCGAGATCGTTTTGCCGTGAAAAAGTAAATCAAAATACAAAATACGGTTTTCCGCATTATAGAATGGAAGAGAGCGGGGCAGTCCTTGCCGGACGGGCATTTAGAAAGACGGCAGACGGCAGATTGCAGACAGCAGCAGAAAAGATTCTTTCTTGCTGCAAACTGCCGTCTGCAATCTGCCGTCTCTCTAATTATCAATTATCAATTATTTCCCCCGCCGGCTCCGCAAAACGGCAAGACCGGCAATGCCCAATCCGAACAACGCCAGCGTTGCCGGTTCAGGCGTTGCCGAAGAATGGTCGCGATCATCATCAAAATCAATATCCAAACCTTTTTTGAGACCGAAAATGCCGTTGCCGAATGAAGTCAATGCAAACTGTTGTGCATTGTTTTCTGCACCGGTCGTCATCAAGGATAACTCGCCGATTTCCTCCCACCAACTTTCTTCATCAG
>JAIRPZ010000339.1 GCA_031256755.1 Planctomycetaceae bacterium | reverse complement strand
GAAGATATTTTTCAATCCGGTCGAAGACACCGTTGTCCGTCCAGCGGCGGAAACGCCGATAGATGCTGTTCCACTTGCCGTATTTTTCCGGCATGGCACGCCACCGAAATCCATTTTCGGTGAGGTGAATCATCGCCTCGAAAAAGATTGTGTTGTCGATTTTAACATTACCCCGCTGCTTCGGAAGCAAGTGTTTTATCTGTTCGTAGTATGCGTATGTCCATTGCATTACGAAATATAATTTTATAAATAAAATATGTCAAGAACAGTGGCAACACTACCTAGTGATTATGTACGGTTTCGACATGCTGGCATACATCACCGGACTCGTTCTGTGATATTTCCTCCGGTTGACAAAAACGGCGTTACCCGCCGTTTTTTATCTGCCGGACATGCGGCGACGGGTTCTTTCTGCCATAAAAATATCCGTGATTGGATTCGAACCAACGACCTGCGGTTTAGGAAACCGCCGCTCTATCCCCTGAGCTACACGGACAAACAGCACCCCCCGCCTACAAACATGCGAAGCGGTTGCTTCGTTCCGGCGAATTTATTTTAATCAAAAGAGCTGTAAAGTCAATCTGCCGCTCTTTTCCTGATCCGCGGGAACGTTCTCACTCCCCACTGCCGAAAATCTCATTCAGTCAAGTCCTGCCGCTTCACTTTATATCCGTTCATACGTTAAATCGGGCGATTTAGACAAAACAAACCGGCTGCTTTATGACGGTTGCAGTAAATTTAACGGAAGTGCCGATAAAACGGGCAACAGAACGGCAGATCAATAGAAGAAATATCTCACGCTCATTGACCGCCATTCATCACGCCGCCATTGCCGCCATTCATTTATGTATCTGTTCGATTCCCTTCACATGGCTTCCAATGCCCTCTCCGCAAGCCAACTCGGACTTCAAATCGCCGGGCAAAATCTCAATAACGCGGATACGCCGGGTTACGTCCGGGAATCTCTGATCCTGACCACCGGAGATGCCCGAAAAACCGGAAACAGCATCAACCTCGGTACCGGTGTGCAGGTCTCCGGCATTGTGCAGGTGATCGACCAATTTCTCGAAGAACGTCTCCGCAATGCCACAAGCGATGCAGTCAGTTCTTCCGCAATGGAAAAGTATTATACCCAACTCGAAGCCCTGCTCCGGGAAACGACTTCAAACGATTTAAGCACTTCTATCTCTTCCTTTTTCAATGCCATCGACAACATTCTAAATCATCCTGAAAATGAAACCTACCGCAAAATGGCTGTTGAAGAAGGTGTGAAACTTGCTGACACCATCAACCGGCTCGCCGGTAAAGTGGTCGAAATGCAACTCGATGTGAACCGGCAGATCAACAGTTCCGCCGAAGAAATAAACCGCCTTCTGAAAGAAATCGAAGACCTCAACACGAACATTACGCTGCTCGAAACGAAACAGGGGAAACAAGCCGTCGGCTTGCGGGATCAGCGGCTCAATGCCCTGTCCGAATTGTCGAAGATTATCAACATTAAAACTACCGAAGATGCCAAAACGGGGCAGGTGACTGTTTATTGCGGTTCCGACATTCTGCTGACATCGGGTTTTCGTAACGAAATTAAAATCGGCGTTCAAGGCAGCGGGCAAGCGTCTGCCGGCAACGAAGTCCCGATGGCGCAACTCTGTATCGGAAAAGAAATGTCGCCGCTTGATGTCCGCAGCGGTTCGGTCTACGGTCTGTATCAAGCCCATCAAACGATATTAGGCGGGTATCAGAGCAAACTGGATACGTTTGCGGAAGAACTGATCACAGAGTTCAACAGGATTTACACATCGGGGCAAGGATTGACCGGCTATGATCAACTGACCTCACTGGCGAGAACAGATGATGCAGACGTGCCGATAAGCGAAGCGTTAAAAGCAGAGGGCGTTGACTCCTTATTAAACAACGGCGGATTTATTCTCCAAGTTGTCAATACGAAAACCGGAGTCGCAACCGATCATTATATTGAAGTCCGTGTGAATGAACCGGTGATCAATGATCCCTTCTCGCTGAAAGCAACGCCGCAGACCGGAGGAACAACGTTTCAGGATTTAGCCGATGCGATCAATAAAATCGAAGGCATGACGGCAGCGGTCAATGCTCACGGCGAATTGGAAATCAAAACGGATAACGGCAACATTGCGTTTGCTTTTGCACAGGATACAAGCGGCGTGCTGGCGGCATTGGGGATCAATTCGTTTTTTACCGGAACAAAGGCGGGATCAATCGGCATCAATCCGGCGGTAATTTCCGATCCGGGCAAGTTTGCGGCAAGTCAGGGCGGAGTCGGTGCGGACACGGAAACCGGAGTGCGGCTGGCAGCACTGGGAATTACGCCGAATGTCGCATTGGGAGGAGCTTCGCTGATCGGGCGGTATGACGGTATTGTTTCGGAAACGCAATTAGCAGCGGCAACAACGAAGGCGGCAGCGTCGGCGAATGTGCTGTATCAGGAATCGCTGCAAGCGCAGCGGGATGCGATCAGCGGTGTGAACATTGATGAAGAAACCGTAATGATGATGACCTATCAGCGGATGTTTCAGGCAAACAGCCGTCTGGTCACGATTATCGATCAAATGATGGCAACGCTGATCGCAATGTAGCCGGCAGCAATAAGCCGATTGCGGCAACGCAAAGGAAGGATTTCCACTTTCCATTATTGACAGATGATCCGCAGCCGGTTATTCTTACTTCTCATCGAAACACTGGTTTACACTCTTCCATATCAGGAGATTTTCCATGAAAAAATTCAGCATAGAATTCACCCGCCGCCGCTTTATGCAAACGGCTGCCGCCGCAATCGCCTCGCCGCTCGTGATCCCCCGAAACGTTCTCGCCCAAAACGGACAGCCCGGTGCCAATGATACGGTCAAAGTCGCCATTGTCGGTCTCGGCGGACGCACAAATCACCTTTATCCGACTTCCGTCAAACCGATTCCCGAAGTCAGAGTCGTTGCCGTCAGCGATCTGATGCAGCCCCGCATTGACGCTTTTATGAAACGGCACGACGGTTTCAAACCGGAACAAGGCTACACCGATTTTCGCAAAATGATCGAAACAGAAAAACCGGACGGACTGATGGCGGAAACGTCCACCCATCAGCGGGCTTGGGTTTCCGTGCATGCAATGCTGATGGGCTGCCACGTTTATATCGAAAAATGTATGTCGCTGACAGTGGCGGAAGGACGGGCAATGGTCAACACCGCCCGAAAATATAAACGGATAACCCAAGTCGGTTCACAGCACCGCTCGTTTCCGCTTTGCATTGAAGCGTGCCGGCAAATTCAAGCAGGCATGATCGGCAAAGTCAAACTCATCGAAGTCCCGAATTTTGTCGGACCGAATCTTTGGGAAGACAAACCCGGTCAGCCCTATTTGGACGGAATGAACGATGCCGTTTGGGATGAATGGACAAATCAAGCCCCGCTCCGTCCGTTTCACGACGAACTCTACCGCCGCTGGGAGAATTGGCGGGACTTTGACGGCGGCGGCAGAACATTCGGCGTAACCGGCTGGGGAACCCATTCTTACGACCATATCAATATGGTTCTCGGAACAGACGATTCAGGACCAGTTTCGATTCAACTGGACGAACCGGTATCAATACAGGACAGCGGCAAATTCGATAACCGCAAGCCGGACGCAGACGAAACCGGTGCCGTCTATTACGGAATGGCGAAAGTCAGGGGACCGCGTGCCAAAATGACCATGCTGTACGCGGACGGAACGAAGATTCGGTATGTTTTTGACGGCGACCGGGGACCCGGCTTGGGAGCAGTCATTACCGGCGAAAAAGGCAAAATCGAACTGAACCGGTACAAAGCGGTTTCAAATCCGAAAGAAATTGCAGAAGCACTGATTGAAAAAGTGCCGGAAAATTACCGGGATGCTGCCAGAAAAAACGCCCAGTTTGACGGCACGGTGATTCACGTGCAGAATTGGATTGACGGCATCAAAAGCGGCAAGCCATGCAGTGCGGACATCGAGATCGGACATCGTACGACAACACTTTGCCATCTTGTGAACATTGTCCGCGAAGTCGGCAAACCGGGTGAAAAAATTGCCTGGGACCCGGTGAAAGAACGTTTCCCCGGCAACGAAAACGCAAACAAACTGTTGAGCCGTGAACGCCGCAAAGGATACGAACTGCCGGAATAAACGTAACGGAAAAACGTTTTCACGGATTCTTTCCCGCTTGCTGTCCGCAGTGAACCGTTTTACGGATACACTTCTTTACGGACACACTTCGGCGGCAGCAGGGAAGCAATCAGGGAAAGTCATCAATTTTAGTGATGATTTTAACGGTTAACGTTCACTTTAACGCCGCAGAACGCTGAATGCCCTCCTCAACAATAACAGCGGCTTCTTTCCACTCGAACAGCATAATGTGCTGTTCTATTTTTTCAATCTTTTGAGCAATCTCTTTTGTCCACGATCGCGCCCGCAAACTGTCCATAATGTCGTCAATCCGTTTCATACTCATTTCATCAATCGCCGTTTTCAACTGTCCGAGTTCCTCATACAGAAATGCCATATCCGCCGCCGAAAGTGATGGCAGATTTTTATTGTATCCCCTCGCTTCCAGCGTCTTGCGGATGTTCTCCGCCGTGTCGCACAAGTCCCGGATAAAATTGGCATGATGACGGTCAAGCGTCGTGCGGTCGCCGTTTTGAGCCGCAATTTCCATCATCGCCGCCGTCGCCGATAACGGCATCACGCCAATCGTTGCCAGCAAACTTTTATAACTGTGAACAAGAATCCGGTATTGCGGCAAGTTGCCGTCACGCAACGCCTGTTCCATGGCATTGGTCTTTTCTTCTAACTCGCTAACCAGTACGGAAATCACCGAAATATAGTCATTGACCGTTCCGCCGGTCTGCCGGATTCCAAGACGAGTATCCACTCCCGGGATAATAATAGAACTTGACTGGGAATGTGTACGGACACCTGTCATATTGCGAACCTGTTTATCCGCAGGAATAAATTCCGTGACAATCGCATTCAGGTTTTTCAGTTCAATCGGTTTCGGCAAAAATCCGCTCATCCCATGCTGCAAGAAAACATCTTTCATGCCCCTCACCGCATTCGCCGTCAGCGCAATGATCGGAACATCCTGATAATACGTATCCTGTTTTGTTGCACCATGCATCTCCCGTATTTTTTCCGTGGCTTCAATACCGTCCATTTCCGGCATCATGTGATCCATAAAGATCATGTCGTAGCGGTTTTCCTGAACAAGACGGACGGCTTCTTTTCCGTTAGACGCAAAATCAAGTTGACATTCAAATTTTCCGAGCAGCCCCTCCGCAACCACCAGATTCGAGCGGTTGTCATCCACCACGAGAATCCTTGCCTGCGGCATGCGGAAAGGCAAAATGTCAGAATCCGAACCGGATTCATAAGTGTTGTTCAATAAATTAGCAATGTGCAGCGCATTGACCGGACGCACAATCGACCGGACATGATGCATGCGGATTTGTTCAAAATTCTCACAAAGCAGCGCAACCTGCGTTCCCGCTTGCAGCGGCGATTCCAATATCTTCGATATATCATCGTAAATAAACGCCTCCACAAAAACAAACGTAAATTTTTCCCCCTGCATCAGGTCATGAAGTTGCGAAACATTATGCGCATTCCGATGTTTCACTTTCAGTGCCGTCAATGACCGGATCAGCGATTGTTCATAAAGCGGCAGCGGCTCATACACCAGCACGTTGTGCATGCCGATATTATTCAGCGAAACGACAGGGTGCGGAAAATCGCCGTCAAGATCAATCGGAATCGTAACTGTGAACGTTGTTCCCTGCCGGTATTTGCTGAACATTGTGATCGAGCCGCCGAGTTGACGCACCGTTTCGTTAGCAATCGCCAATCCTAAACCGGTTCCTTCAATGTTCCAGTGCAGATGCGTTTCAAATTGCGTAAATTCCGAAAAAAGAAATTGCTGATCCTCATCTTTAATGCCGATGCCGGTATCCCGAATGATGAACTGTACATAGACCTTGTTTTTCTCCCTTTTTTGTTTTGTCACTTCAAAGGCAATATAGCCTTCGCTGGTATATTTCGCGGCGTTGCCCAAAATATTGAGCAGGATTTGCCGGGTATGAACAATGTCGCCGATCAGATTATCCGGCAGTTCCGGGTCAATATAAGTGATGAATTGCAGTCCTTTATCGTAAATTTTTGTACGGATAATCACAATCACATCTTCCAGCAGCGAAGTGAGGGAAAAATTCTCATGGAGAATTTCCAACTTGCCGGCTTCAATTTTCGACAAATCAAGAATGTCATTGATAATGGTCAGCAAAGAATCTCCCGCATGCCGTATTTCGAGCGCATAATTCAGAATTCTCGGCGGCAGCAGATTCTTTTCCTGCACAATCAGATGAGCAAGATTGATAACGGCATTCATCGGTGTACGGATTTCGTGACTCATTTTGGCGAGGAACGTTGATTTTGACCGGTTCCGCAAATTGGCATTTTCCTTTTCCCGGTGAAGCAGGGTCAGAAAAAAGCAAAGAACCGCACTCATAATCGTACCAAGAGCGGCAAGGATGATTCCCATTCTCCGTGTTTGCTGAAAAAATAACGAGGTCGGTGTCACGGAAATCACCGCCCAATTGTTGCGGCGCAGCAGTTGACCGTAATACAAACTCGGCTCCCCTTTGTAATTCAGGAACGGAACATCCTCGGTGATCCGGTCAATGCCTTTGTTAATAAAGTCGGCAACCGAGACCGGTGCATGGTCTTCTGTTCCGGCGGGCGGATTGGCGGCTAAACGTTTCAAATCTTCAGCGATGCGGTATCCTCCTTCGCAGACTTCGCTAAAGGGCTTGCCGAAATAGTCGGGGAACGGATGGGCAATGACATTTTCATGGGCATCAACCAGCACGACGTAACCCGAACCACTGTTTTCGGAAGTGGTCTTGGAAGCGTTGGCGACTTCGTTGATGGCGGACGCGCCGACATCAATGCAGAAAACGCCGGCAAATTCTTTCCTGCCGTCCGGCTTTGTGTCAAAGACGGCTTTGGCAAGCGAAATCGTCGGTTCGCTGCCGAACACGGAAATGTACGGCTTGGAATAATAGAGTCCGCCGTTTTTTGCCTTTGCACCGAGATACCATTCACGGCTTTGAACGTGATACGTTTCCGGTACATTCCAAATGGTGCCGTCCATTTGTTTTCCGTGCAGTTCGCCGAAAAGACCGGTGTATTTCAGATCAAGATAATGTTTTCCTCGCCGGGCGGTGATTGTCCTGCCGACAGCGTGAAGATACTCTTGAATTTCCTCGTCGGTGTTTCCCTGTTGCAGCATAAATTCAATGTCTGCTGTCACGTGCAGGAGAAAAGAGTCAATTTCGTTAAAGTAGGAACAGACCTGATACGTTGCCGAATTCAGAATGGTCTGATTCTGTTCCCGCATCTGATTCACAATGAGCCGGCTGATAAAGAAGTAGGCGATGACCGCCATGACAGCAAATGCGCCGACAACGAAAAAAATCTGCTCGAAATACCGACGGCTGTAAAATGTACTCTTTCCCATACGAAATATCAGCAAAATTGTCCGTACAGACGGATAAATGTAATATCGGATACCGGTCATGGCTGTTGGATGGGGTGTGAGAGACCATGCTTGACAATGTTTCTAGAGTATATATACAATCCGGCAGAAAACAAGCGGCAGATATAAACAATCGGGGTGTGGTTGTCCGGTTTTTTGCCGTTCCGTCAGGGGCAGCCCCCCCCTTGACACACCGATCAGACATCTTCGGGCGTTAACATTGTTAAAATAGTGAATAGGGGGGGGGGGGGGGGTTATTTTTTGTTTAAAAAGGGAAAAAAAGTCCAAAAAAAATCTTTATTTTTATTGGCAACCGGGTTTTAGGTGTTATAT
>JAIRPZ010000328.1 GCA_031256755.1 Planctomycetaceae bacterium | reverse complement strand
CGGGTATTGACGATCCATTTAACGAACAGCAGGATTATTTTTTAAGTTTGCTGCAAGAAAGAAACGTTCCCTTTTTGGATTTGCGGCAGGAAATGCTTCGTGATCATATCAACTGGGATACTGCATTTTACCGGACGGATCACCATTGGACAGTTGAAACGGCATTTTGGGCTTGGACGAAAACGCTGCCGGTTCTTGCCGACATGGTCCCCGGTTTGCGGGAAAAACAGGAGTTTCTCACGGACATAAACCAGTACGAAACAGCGATTGTCACAAATAAATGGGTCGGTTCCATGGGACGACGTATCGGCTCGTTTTATGCCGGTACGGAAGTACTGTCGTATTACCGTCCCCGTTTTAAGACAAATTTCAAAGTAACAAAATTATCCGCTTCCGGCAATCCTCTGTCGGAGAAAAACGGACATTTTGAACAGAGTATTTATAACGGCTGGGAGGCCTACGGAAGTTGCTTGCCCGGTACTCAATCGGATATCATCAATGAAAAAGGAACCGGTGATGTGCTGTTGATCGGTGATTCGTATGCGATTCCTTTTTGTGCTTATGCGGCACAGCATTTGCGCCGGATAACGCACATTGACCCGCGCGACTTTACCGGTTCTCTGCCCTTATTTTTGCAAAAGAACCGGTATGACTGTGTGATCGTCATGCTGACTCCGCGCGTTCTTTACTTTGCTGATCCGTTTGTACAGCAAGTCCGGCAGGAATTGCGGGAGGTTAAACCGGATTGAATCAGCATATCCAATGTCTGCCTTGCGACAATAATTTCTTCATTGGTCGGAATCACCCAAATTTGTGTTCGGCTTTCGGCGGCGTGGATCGCCGTTTCCCGACCGGCAATCGCCGCTGCATTTTTCTGATCATCCAGTACAATGCCGAATGCCGACAGGTCTGCACAAACCGCCCGGCGCAGCCAAGGGTTATTTTCACCAATGCCTGCTGTAAATACCAGCATATCTGCTCCGCCGAGTTCCACTAAATACGCCCCCAAATACCGGCGAATATCACCGACAAAAACATCCAACGCCAATTTCGCCCGTTTCCGCTTAACCGGATCAGCGTCCTTTTCGGCAACTTCGGCAATATCCCGCAAGTCCGACCCGACTCCGCTCAACCCCAGTAATCCGCTCTGTTTCGACAGCATCGCCAAAATCTCCGTTTGCGTTTTGCCCGATTTCCGCATTAAGTACGGAATCACAAACGGATCAAAGTCCCCAACCCGATTGTTCTGCAACAAGCCGGTTTGCGGAGTCGTTCCCATACTGACCGCCATACTTTTGCCCTCTTTGACAGCACACAGCGAACTTGATCCGCCGAGATGCATCGAAATCACTTTTTTACCGCCTAACTCCGCCGATCTCGCCGCAATGTACCGATGCGAAGCCCCATGAAAACCGAAACGGCGGATACCATATTTTTCAGCCCAATCGAAAGGCACTCCGTAATATCGGTTCCGGTCGGGAATCGTTTGGTGAAAGTCGGTTTCAAAGGCAGCGGCAAGCGGAATGTCCGGCAAGTTTTCGGCAAGAATCCGCATTGCCGCAACGTAAGGCGGATTGTGTGCCGGCAGCAGGTCGTTGAACTCTTCCATCGCATCGATGAGTTGAGCATTGACCCGCTGTACGCCGGAAATTCCGGCGGCATGGACGGCTTTGAATCCGATAGCGGCCACTTCCGAAGCGTCTCGAATCGGACCGAAATCTTTTTTCGTCAGTTGGGCGAGACATTCTCTCACGGCAACGGAGTGATCCGGTACGCAGACGGTTTCTTCCAGTTTTACGCCGTTCACTTCGGCAGTGCAGGGAGATTCGGCTTCGCCGATGCGTTCGACTTTGCCGCGTGCGAGAAGTTTTTCACCGTTCATATCGAACAGCGAGTATTTGAAACTGGTGGAACCAAGATTCGCAACGAGAATTTTCATGGATTGCCGGCAAGATGTTTTTTCGGATGATGTTCTCCCCGAAACCGAAACGGATTTTAATCAAAATGAGCCAGCAATGCAAGAGCGGCAAAGAAAGCCCTCCCGCTTGTCTGAAACCGAAAAGCGAGTATAATGCTGTCCGCTTAATGGCACGTTGCGTTTTTGCACCGTATCATTAACGACAATCAGACATTAAAAATTAGAGTACGTCAGCAATTCAGAAACCGTCTTTGACGGATTGGTGAACTTCACGTGCAAGCGGCTAAAACCGAGTGAAGATTATCTAACAGAAAGTGAATGCAGCGTTGCTCCTCTATGGAGCGTGCGCACTTTCTGTGGAAAATCTTCAGGCGGGCGATATGTTGAAAGTATCGAATGCACCGCTCTTGCACGGCGGGAAGATTGCTATTTCTGAACGCACCGCTCCTGTCTGAAAGCGGTCTTGCCTGCGGCACTCGCCATAGCCTGCATTTTCATGACAAACTTTTTTTACTACGACAATAACGGACAAAGACAAGGACCAATTAACAATACACGGATCAGAGAATTGGTTGCGCAGGGCGTTATTCTGCCGGAAACGATTATCGAGACCGAAACGGGGCAGCAGGGAAGAGCGGGGAAAATCAGGGGACTGACGTTTCCCGAAACAACCAGAACCGAACCAAACCCGTTCAGCATGCCGTTATCTCCGTCTGCGGCAGACAATCCATTCAGCAATCCGCCGAATCCGTTCAACAATGATTCTTGCCTTTCCGCTCCGTCACATTCAGATACCGTGAACAGTGGAAATGCTGTCTTGTATAGATACAAGTGCGTTTCGGCTCCAAAGGTTTTACAAGTTGCTCAATTCAATGATGTAGAGCAACAAAGAGCCGTTGCTAATTTCGCTGAAATTATCAACACTGGCTGTAGAGGCGGATGGGAATACTACGGGATGGAAGAGATTATTGTTGAAGAGTTGCCGGGATGTCTTTCTGTCCTTGCAGCATTTATACCGCAACTTGTCGCCTTTCTGAGTAGACCGGTCGTTCATAATATGCTTATTTTTCGGCAACCGATATGATTGTATAAAGTACAAACGAACATACAACGGACAGCGAAAAAAGTAATCCGTTATTTTGGCTGCTTCCTGAATCCGTAAAATTATTTCGAGAAACGGTTCAAACTGATCAAGCAGCAGAATGTTTGGACTGTCACCCGGCGTTTTTTCCGGTTCGGGGCGTGGCTTGATAAAAAGAGC
>JAIRPZ010000323.1 GCA_031256755.1 Planctomycetaceae bacterium | reverse complement strand
GTCGATGGAATTTTCACGAATGGTATTGGATTCGGCACTGGCGGTTTATTAAACGTCTCTTACCGGAACCGGTGTATGACAATGCGTTTGTTTCCCGGCTTGAATTGTTCCAAACTGTCCCGCTGGGCAAAATCAAACAAATCTGGGAAAACCGCCGCGTTGTGTTTGTTGTTCCGAAACGGGGACGCTATGTTTACGAGGAACGGCTTTTCGGAAATGTGAAATCCGCCGACTGCATTTTTATTGACGCTTTCGATGCGTTTTCTTTTTACGATTCTATTTTATCGGAATCGCTGACGAAGCCGAAGGAGAGTTTATTTTTGATAGCGGCGGGACCGACGGCAACGGTTTTGGCATATGATTTGTACCGGTCGGGTTATCAGGCGTTGGACATCGGGCATTTGCCGAATTGTTATCGGGAATATCTCGGCGAGTCGCCGGCACCGGAAAAGTTTTCTGTTTTGCAAAACGGTGTTTTTCTCGACGGCGTTCTGCAAGAAAGGGATTACCGGTAATACCGGCGAAAAGGCGGCGGATTCATGTCCGCCGCTCTCACTATTTTCCATTCGCACATTCTAACCATTCCTGTAAAACGATTTTTCATTACAAAAATATCCTGTAAAATCCTGTCAATGCTGTCTAAAAACAAAAGGAAAGAATTTTTTACAGGATATTTTTATCAGGCACGTTGCCGTACTTTCTGATTTTTCACACGAGGAAGCGGCAGGCGAATGTTGCGTGAACCGCCACTCTATTATTTCCGTCCGGCAATGCCCCCCGCTTCTTTTTTCTCCGCAAATCGTTTATCATAAACGGCAACGTTGATTTTTTTACAACTCTTTACTGAAAGGATTACTGTGTCCGCTGCAAAACTTGACGCTATTTTTAACCCCAAATCCATCGCCGTCGTCGGCGCATCCACCAAACCCGGCACCGTCGGAAACGACCTCCTCGCCAACCTCGTCCAGCCCCCCTATACCAAAAACGGCGGCGGAAAACCCTTTGTCGGCGAGGTCTATCCCATCAACCCGAAAGCAGACGAAATCTTCGGCAAGAAAGTTTATAAAACCATCGCCGATGTCCCCGGAAATGTCGACCTCGCCGTTTTGTGTCTGAACGCCAAGTTCATTCTCGAAACCGTTGACCAATGCAAAGCAAAAGGCGTAAAAGGGCTTGTCATCATTTCCGCCGGTTTCAAAGAAATCGGTGCCGAAGGTGCCGAACTGGAAAAGCAACTCGTTGCCAAAGTCCGCGAAGCCGGCATCCCCCTCGTCGGTCCCAACTGCCTCGGCGTGATTAACCCCTACATCAACCTCAATGCCTCGTTTGCCGCAAAGTCCGCCCTCAAAGGACATCTCGGTTTCGTCAGTCAGTCCGGCGCATTCTGCACGTCGGTTCTTGATTACGCCGAAGCACGCCAAATCGGATTCAGCAAGTTCGTCTCCTTCGGCAACAAAGCCGATGTGAACGAAATTCAGATGCTGGAATATCTTGCCGATGATGCCGAGACAAAAGCCATCGCTCTTTACCTCGAATCCATCGGCAACGCCAAGCAATTCATCGAAGCGGCAAGCAAAGTGTTTTGGGAAAAAGGGAAACCGATTCTCTGCATTAAGTCCGGGCGCAGTGCCGAAGGAGCAAAAGCGGTTTCGTCTCACACCGGTTCGCTGGCAGGCGGCGATGCGGAATATGCTGCGATTTTCAAGCAGTCCGGCGTGCAGCGAGTCGATACGATTAACGAACTTTTCAATCTGGCGGCACTTTACACCACGCAGCCCCTGCCGAAAGGAAACCGTCTGGCAATCATCACCAATGCCGGCGGTCCCGGAATTATGGCAACCGATGCCGCTGTTGCGGCCGGTTTGAAACTCGCCCACCTTGACCCGAAAACGGAAGAAGCGTTGAAAAGTAATCCGCTGATTCCCGATGCGGCGGCTCTGCATAATCCGGTGGACGTTATCGGCGATGCCCACTCCGACCGGTATCAGATTGCCGTGGAAACCGTGATGGCGGACGCAAATGTCGATTGCGGCGTGATTGTGCTGACTCCGCAATCCATGACGGACAGCGATAACTGCGGCAAAATTCTGCCGGAAGTCATCAAAAAGTCCGGCAAACCGGTGGTCGGTGCGTTTATGGGTGTGGAACAGGTTGCCGAAGGGGTGAAATATCTTGTTGACCAGGGCGTTCCGAATTATGCGTTCCCGGAAGATGCGGTGCAATCGCTGGCGGCGGCAGCCCGTCTTGTGGAAATGCGGGCGGTCAAAGAGCGGTCTTACGCCGAATACAAGGACGTTGACGCTGCCAAAGCGGGCAAAATCATTGCGGACGCGCTCGGCAGCGGGACAGAAAAATATCTGACGCAAGCCGAAGCCCGTCCGCTTTTTGAAGCGTATAAACTTCCGCTGCTGAAAAGCGGTATTGCAAAGAGTGCGGACGAAGCGGCAAAAATCGTTTCCGGCATCGGCGGCAAGGCGGTGATGAAGGTGATGTCGGCGGACGTGAAGCATAAATTTGATGCGGGCGGCGTGCTGCTCAACATTGAAGGAGCGGACGGAGCGAAAAAGGGCTACGACCAAATCTATGCCAACATTGCGAAGAATGTGCCGGGTGCAAAAATTGATTCGATTCTTATCGAACAGATGGCACCGGAAGGGGAAGAGGTGATTGTCGGATGCAGCCGGGGCGGACTCGGACCGCTGATGATGTTCGGCATGGGGGGAACGCTTGCGGAGTTGATGAAGGATGTGCAATTCCGTTTGGCACCGATGTGGAAAATTACGGCGGAAGAAATGGTTCGGGAGACGAAGGTTTTTACGAAGATGAACGGCTTCCGGGGCTTGCCGAAACGGGACATTGCGGCGGTGATTGATGTTCTTTTGCGGATGTCGGCAATGGTGGTGAATCATCCTGAAATTGCGGAGTTCGACATCAACCCGCTGATTGTGCATAGCGAAGGCAAAGGAGCCAGCGTTGCCGACAGCCGAATTATGCTGCGGAAGGTGAAGTAAGAAAGCCGATGAAAACGGTTCGGCGGGAATGTCAAACGTCCGCCGAACCGGATAACCGTCTCATCAACCGGCTATGGTATTTATGCTCACAACACCCGTCAGTTTCCTGTTTTTTCACTATTCGGCGGTGCCTTGCTGTTGCAGATGACGGCACGTTTGATTTTCCGTATCCGAATTGTCTATGGGATTACCTGCATGGAGTCTCTGCTTTTGACGGCGATGATCATATTGCCATTCTGGCAACGCCGTCTATTGCAGCCGTCCGGTAATCCGGGATGAAAAAACCGGCAGGACGGACATATTGTCGGAACGGCAAACCGCCGTGAACAGCGTAATCTGGCGAAAGTGTTTTTGATAGGGTAAAATACCGTCCCGGTACTGTCATTCCGATTCCGCAAACAAAAAAACTGCTGCCGATGCTTCATTTGCTCAAACAATTTTGGATGAGTTGGAAGAAGAGATCGTCCGTCTCCGATCCGCCGGACGGCAACAGCCGCTTTTCGCCCGGAAAACAAACCGGCAGGCATCCGGCAGAGGCAACGCCTCTGCGGAAAAATGAACCGCTTTTATACGAAGAACTGATCCGCCGCCGCCAAATACTGCTGCCAGAATCCGAACATACAAAAACGGAAATCTCCCGAATCCATAAGTTGCACGCTGCGGCAATACAGGGAAATCTCGATGCCGTACTGGATTTGGGTAAAAGTTATCTTGCCGGAAAACACATCGCCGAAGATATGTTTTTTGCTTATCGTCTCATTCGTTTTGCCGCCGAACAAGGATTGAAAAATGCCTATCCGATTCTCGGTAAATGTTATTCCCGCGGACTCGGAACTTCCTGTAATCCTGAAAAAGCCCTGCACTGGTTTCGGAAAATGCCCGATCCGCCGGACGATCCTGAAATCCTCGCCCTGTTCGGCTGGTGTTATCTTCATGGAGCCGGACTCCCGAAAGATAAACAGAAAGGATTCGATAACCTTGTCAAAGCCGCCGAATCAGGACACCCCGACAAATTGCGGTTTTTACATGCGGCAGCAGTCGGCGGACACGCAAGAGGACAGTACATTCTCGGCGTGGTCTATCAGCATGGTCAAGGTATTCCGGCAGATATGCAAACCGCCCTCCGCTGGTTTCTTCAATCCGCCGAACAAGGTTATGCCGATGCCCAATGCCGGCTCGGTATCATTTATATGAACGGCGAAGATGACGTAGAATCAGATCCGGCCGTTGCCGTACAATGGTTTCGGCTTGCCGCAAACCAAAACGATACGGTTGCCCGGAATCTTCTCGCCCAGTGTTTGATCGACGGGAGAGGTATGGAGCAGGATGTTGACGAAGCCGTCAAGATTTGGCAGGAATTGGCGAAACCGTCCCAAAAATATCCGCAGGGAGAAGCCGTCAGCCAGTACGGACTCGGACAACTGTTGTTAAATCAGGAATATCACGGCTGCAATCCGAAGGAAGCGGTGAAATGGCTGCGGAAATCCGCCCAGCAAGGGTGTGTTGCCGCACAAGTCCGGTTGGGAATTTGTTTGTACGAAGGACGCGTCATTGCCCGGAATGTGAGCGAAGCCAGAACGTGGTTTCACAAGGCAGCCAAAAAAGGGGATGAAGATGCACAGTATTATCTCGGTGAAATTTATGCCGAAGGCGACGGTGTGCCGGCAAATCGAAAAGAATCCTTCCGGTGGTACGAGAAATCGGCGGATTCCGGTTATGTTCCTGCAAAACAGAAATTGGCGCACTGCCAACTTCACGGTATCGGAACACCGAAAGACGAAAACGGCGGATACTTATCGCTCGCATTGCTGGCATCGCAGGGAGACGAAGAAGCATTGACACTGCTGTATAGTGCCGCCGTTTCGGGAAATGCCGCCGCTGAATACGGAATGTTTTTATACACTGTCCAAAAAACTGATGATGTCGAAAATGCCCGGCATTGGCTCGAAAGTGCCGCGAAAAAAGGAATCGCAAAAGCCCTGTGTTCGCTTGGTATTTTGTACGATAAAGAAAACGAGTCCGAAAAAAAAATACATTATTGGCGGCTTGCCGCAGATAAAGGAGACGCAGAGGCGCAAATCCGGCTTGCTATGTCGCTGGAAAATTACCGTGACAATAAAGCACCGGAAAACGCGGAAGCGTTTGAACGAATGAAAGCGGCAGCCGATCAAAATAGACCGGATGCACTTTATTTCCTCGGCAATTTTTATCGGGACGGAATCGGAACCGATGCCGATCCTGAAAAGGCGTTTATATGTTATATGCGTGCCGCAGAAGCAGGCAATTCTGACGGAATGGAACGGGTTGCGTCCTGTTTTCTCAATGGCGAGGGAATCGGACAAGACGCAGAAAATGCGTTTTTCTTTTTCCGAATTTCCGCCGAAAAAGGAAATCCGAAAGGACAATACGGTTTCGGTCTTTGCTGTCTGAACGGCATCGGCTGCCCGCAGGATATGGAAGTCGCTTTCCGCTGGATTTCGTTAGCAGCCCATTCCGGTCATCCGGCAGTCATCCGGCAATTGGAAAGTGCCGGATTAGATGTCGCCAAGTTGAGCGGCGGATACAAACAGTTTCACAAACAGGTTTCGGCAATGCAGGGCGACCGGTTCGGACAAAATTTTGAACAGGCGTTCCGCAACGAAAACGGGATGATCAAACCGATTCCGCCCAGCAAAAAATTAACACAATGACGCTTGAACATACAGAAACATTAACGACACCCCGGCAGCGTGATTATATTTTCTTTGCCGATGACCGGTCGGGTATTCCGACCTCGTCTATGCACATTGCCGATCAACTTGTCAGGACAAACCGCGTCTTTTGGGTAACCCTTTATACCCGGCTGCCGAAATTTTCAGTCAGCGAATTCGGAAAAGTGCGGCGGATTTTAACACACCGGAAATCGTCCGCCGCCGTCAATCAGCAAACAGCCGGTCAGCCGATTATTTCCGCTGTTCCGATGCAGTTTCCTTGGTTTGGTAAACCGGGACGAATTTTTAACGCCTGCTGCGCCGTCCGGTTTTATAAAAAATTTGTCCGGGAACACAATATCTGCAATCCTGTTCTGATTACCAATTTTCCCTGCGCCGCCGATGCTTTCATGGCGATCCGAAAAACAGATCCGGCAGCAAAACAGATCTATTATTGTGTGGATGACTATACCGAGTATCCCGGTCTCTGTCCAAAGCATTGGGCAAATATGGAACATGATTTGTTCCGCACGGTTGACGGCGCAATATTTACCAGCCGGTATTTGCAGTCGGTCAAAAAACATCCTGAATCCCTGCCCGATATTTATTTGCCTCACGGCGTTGATTACCATCATTTCGCTTGTGCGGCAGCAGACAGCGGGACGGGAAATAAAATGTTACAAAAATTGGCAGCACTGCCGAAACCGGTGATCGGTTTTTTCGGCACCATTGACACATGGACAGATATTTCGGCGATTGCTTATCTTGCCGTCCGGTTTCCGCAATGTTCGTTTGCGGTCATTGCCCGTTCCGTTGTGCCGTTGACGATCTTTGACGGCATCAGCAACATTCATCTGTTGGGACAGGTACCGTATGCGGAGTTGCCGCAATATGCCCGCTGTTTCGATGCCGGTCTGATTCCGCGTGTACAAAACGCTTTGACAAAGGCAATGAATCCGCTCAAATTGATGGAGTATTATGCTGCCGGACTTCCGGTCATTGCCACAAAACTGCCGGATATTGCGGATGTACCGGGTCCGTTGTACTTTGCGGAGACGCACGAAGAGTTCGGCAGCCGGTTAGATGAAATTCTGCGGTCGGATTTACCGCTGCTTCGCCGGCAAGCCCGGGAAGTTGCCGAGCGGAATTCATGGGCTGTCCGGGCAGAACAGTTTGCTGATTTTGCAGAGAACAGATGCTGAATACGGAATCGGGAAGTTTCGGCAGAGAACCGCCTGCACTTCCCGCTCTTGACCCTTTTTCGGTTTTTTACCGCACCATCAATTCAACGAGTTCCTTCGGAATCGGTTTGATTTCGTATCGTTTGAATTTATATCCCTGATTGCCGCCGCCGTGCAGTTGTAAGCCGGTTTTGCCGCTCTTTGCACATTTCGGGTCGTTTTTGTCGACAATCATTTTGCCGTTCAATTCCGTCACGAGACGGTCGCCGACGGCGGTAATGGCAACGTCGTTCCAGCCCTTCGGGTCAAGATTTTTGATATTGTCTTGCGGCGGTTTATAGACCCAGCCGCGTCCCTGCACCTCCCACAGTCCCGCGGTGGCGGCGTTGTCGCAGATTTCACACTGGAATCCTTTAAGCCAATACGGCTTGTCCACTTCTTCCGCCCGAAAATACAAACCGCTGTTGCCGCTTGAACATTGGAACGACACTCTGGCGGCAAAGTTGTCATAGACCTGTTTTGACAACACGAGTCCGTCGCGCGGCTCTTTGTCCGGCGTGCTTGCCCGAACAATTTCGTCATTTTCAAATTCCCAAGTCCCGACCGGCTTGATTTCCAAATCAACAAACTGCTTATCCTTGAAAAAAGGAATCCACGGCGTTGACGGCAATTCCCGGATACGGATATTCCGCCACCGGATTTGTCCCGGCTCTTTCGTTGCGTGGACTTGCAGACCGATGAAACCGGAATCATCCATAGTGTCCATAAAGTCGGCGACCGGCGTGCCGTTGAGCCAAGTGCGGACATTCGGTCCGATGCATTGGATTGTTAATTCATTCCAATCCTCTTTTTTTTCCGATGCACTGATTTTGTTCTGCAATTCCTCATCTTTGAAATTGCTTTTCTTTCCGTACATCGGACTTGGGCTGAACCAGAAGTTCCGCCGGGCTTCGTCCCAAACCGCGCCGGTGAACAGTGCCGGATTGATTTGGCACTGATAACCGAAAACAGTGTCTCCGTTTTTCACGGCACTTCGGACTTGCACGCCGGAATCAAAAGGCGTATCGAATTTGTATTCGAGTTTCAGGATGAAATTCTCGAATGACTTTTCGGTACAGAGAAAGGAATTTTTCTTTTCATCATTGACCGTACCGACAATGGTACCGCCGTCAACGGAATACTTGGCTTTTCCGCCGGCTTGTTTCCAGCCGGTCAGGTCTTTGCCGTTGAAAAGGGGCGTGAAACCCTCTTCTGTTTCTGCCGCAACGGATACGGAAACAAGAAAAGAGAAAAGACACGCCGTCAGCAATCGCATGAAAAAACACTGCATAAAATGGTCTCCTGTAATAATGTGGAACAGAACCGCATTATACCGACCATTTTATGCAAACGCAACACCATTGACCTTGCGGCTATTCCGCGTCGTCGGAGTCGTCCTCTTCTTCATCGTCCCATTCTTCGTCCTCTTCCCACTCTTCATCCTCTTCGTCTTCGTCGAATTCTTCGTCTTCGTCGAATTCGTCATCCCAATCGTCTTCGTCCTCTTCCCACTCTTCGTCCTCTTCCTCTTCGTCTTCTTCCCAATCGTCGTCATCCTCTTCCCATTCTTCGTCCTCTTCTTCATCATCGTCTTCGTCATCGTCCGAAGCGGCGATGGGGAAATACCGGGCGCATTGGCTGCAAGCCGGTACCGAAACAAAATGAGCATACGGATAAGCCAAGGTTTTGCGGGCAAAATTCAGTGTCTTTGTCACAGTAAAAATCTCCTTACAAAAGCATTTAGAGAAAAAATCTTCGGGTGTCGAACCCCGGAATTTATTGTGAACTATTTTTTCGGAAAAAACAGTAAGGGGTCACACACTCCCCTACTTCGTCAAAATTTTTTAATCTCTTGACGCAGAAAGGGAAGAAAAGGACATTTTTTACGAAATTTCTCCCAGAATCCCCAAAATTGCTCTTTTTCCATTCTTCGACTTTTGTTATTATGAAAAACATCCTGTTGCCATAGAATGTCATTCCGCTGATTTGCGCATTTCGTCAAACCGAAATTCCTTTTTTACGGATTATGCCGTTTCTGCTGCCGGATTGATTTTTTTCCTGTTTCGGGCTTTTTTAGCCGATAATAAACAGGCAGCGGTTTTTCGTCACGGATTCCGTCCGAAGCCGTTGGCGAGTCGATGAATTAAGGAGAAATTCAATGCAGTCCCCCCCCTGTGTTTCCCCGCGTGAAGCGGTCTTGTTCCGGTTACTTGCGCCGTCTGCGCGGGTATGCGGTGCCGTTGTTGTTTTACTCACCGGAGCCGCCGTTGCCGCCGTGTTTTGGAAAATGCCGAGCCGCAACGTATCCTACGAACTTTGTGCGCCGTCCATTGTTAATCAGGATTTGGCTGCTGTTCCGATGCCGGGTGAAATTCAAGGCGAGAAAATCGAAGGAATGTCGCTGCCGTCACTGGACAAACACCCTGTTGCGGATGAAGGCGTTACAAAATATGCGCAGGTCTATGAGCCGCCGGCGGCATTAAAACAAAATCAATCGGATAATCCGGCAACTACCGCCGAAGAACCTGCTGAACCGGCCGCAACAAAATTTGAACCGATGCAGCGGATTGATGCCCGGAAACCGATTGCCGTTGAAACACTCCGCAATGAATTTCAAGCCAAACCGTCTACGGAAACCGAATATGCGGCAAGAAATGATGAGGTTGTCAATCTTTTCCGGTTTGCGGAAAATAACGATCCGCTTATTGAAACTCCGCCTGCGGCACCGGCGGATCCTTTTTCAGCGGCATCCGCTGTGCCTCCGGCGGAAATGATGCAATCCGAAGGACTTTCGCCGCTGCTGCCGCTCGAACATGACGAGTTAAAACCGCTCCTTCCGTTCTGACGGTTTCGTTATTGTTGCAATAAATGCCCCCCGCTTGACATTGCCGGAAATTTGCCCATACTTAAATTGTTTCCATATTTCCTGCCCTGCCTTTTCCCTGTTTGCTTGCATGATTGAATCTTCAATACGGATTACCGAACAGTTTCGCCGTCTGGTCGGTACGCTGCGGCTGCTTCGTATGGATGTCGAAGCCGATGCCATTTTCGTTTTTCCTGAAGCCGCCGTTGATTGGGGAAAGTTCCGTAAAATTATCGAAGATGAAAAAGTCATTGTTGTTTCCATGAATGCGGATGTTCTGCTTGCTGCTGCACAGGAACATTTTCTGACAATCCGCCTGCTTTTGGAAAGCAGTGCGACGGTCTATGACCGGATATCTCATGCGATTATCGAAGCGGTGGCTGATGATATGATTCCGCACGGCTGCCGGGTTCTTGCTTTTTACAGTGCCATGGACCCGTCCTGTCTGGATTCGTTCAGCGTGGTCAATCTCGGCGAACACTTGGATCGTCTTTCCGGTCGGGATTTGCGGCAACTTGAAAGCAGAGTTCCGCTCAAAACGCTCAAAGTTGTTGTTGACCTTGCTGTCGACATCGGCTGGGAAGGTCGGGAAGGCAACCCTATCGGCACGCTCTTCGTTGTCGGCGATACCCGAAAGGTTTTGACGATGAGCCGTCCTGCCGGTTTCGATCCCGTCAAGGGATACCAGCGGAAAGAACGCAGTTTATTTGATTCCAAAGTCCGCGAAGGAATCAAGGAAATCGCCCAATTAGACGGTGCCATTGTTGTTTCAGCCGACGGTATAGTGGAAGCCGCCGCACGGTATTTGGAATCGAATTCGACATCAATGTTGTCGTTATCGCCGGGATTGGGAGCGCGGCATTGGGCGGCAGCAGCGATTAGCCGGATGACTTCGGCGATTGCCATTACGGTCAGCCAATCCAGCGGTACCGTCCGCATTTTTCAGAATGGCGAAGTCGCTCTCCGTGTGGAATCCCGGCAGCACCAGCCGCTCGTCTGGCGTGATCTCGAAGCCGAATAATTCCGCCGGATCATGCCGTGCCGGATCATTTTCGCAAAATAATTTCCGGCGGCAGTTGCCTACTACACAATTCTCTCAAATTGGGTATAATAACCCGTTGCGGTGTATCCGTTCTGACCGCAATCCGTTATCACGGTGCTATTACGACTACAGAAGGAAACCGAGTTTGTCTATCCGAATATACGCCCTCTCCAAACTATTAAACGTCGACAGCAAGGATATCCTCGATGCCGTCAGAGTGCTAGGCATTGAAGGAAAGGGTTCGTCCCTTGCAACGCTGACCGACGAGGAAGTTGTTCAGATTAAGGACAAACTCCGTTCTGCCCAAAATCCGGCAAACAGCAGACCGCAAACGCCGGACGCTTCTCTCTTGCAGCGTCCCTCTTTTTCGACGGATAAGAAAGTTCTTAACCTCGATAATCCGCTCAAACGTCCGTCGAAGTTTCCGTTTTCGCCGGAACAGAAAGAGGAAGCGGCGGAGAATCACGGAAATAATGAAAGTACGCCTGCCGCAGAAGCAGCCCGGCAAACCGATCAAACGGACGTGCCGGAACCCGAAATTGACGGCGGGCAGGCATCTTCCGATCAGAGCGGCGAAAGCGTCCCCGAAATACACGACGTGCCAACGCCCCCGGACACAGAACCGGAAACGGCTCCGCGTCCCGCAGCAAAACCGCTGCCGCAGCCGATTCAGCCGGTCGTTAGGGAAATGCCGGTGCTGCCGCCTGCAATCGGACGTATTGAACTTCCTGCCAAAGGGAATTCTCGAAGACATGGCGGAAAGGACAAAAAGAAAGGCAGTGAGGGACAGCAAAAAGGCGGCGGAAAAGAAGGACAGTCGCAACGGGTACCGCAGGGACCGCCGAAATCAACCGCTCCGATTGCGACCGGCTACGCCCAACTCGGTCACGCCTCGCAAGTCCGAAATCCTGATTATCGGGGACCGATGCGGAAAATCACCGATAAAATCCCCAACCTTGATGAATATCGCCGCGATGACCGCAGCAGCGGGCAGACGGCCGACGGCAGACGGCAGACAGCAGGGATTCATCTCGCTCCGCTTCCCAAAGGGGCATCGGCACCGCAGCCGAAATCAAAAGAGCCGGAAGCGATGAAGCCGGACATGAAACTGCCGCCGGAACTCTTGAAAAAGAAAAATGTTGCCCAGTCGATTGAAGAACATATCAAAAAACATGAGGAGCGTATCCGGCAAAAAGAAGAAGATCGCAAACTGCGGGAAAGCGGCAAAAAAACCGCCGGAACCGGACGCACCGTCGCTGGAACCGGAAAAAGCGGTCGGGACTTCGATGACCGCAAGAAACATGGTAAAGGGGGACATGATGCGGCGGATGTTTTCACACCGGACAAAAAGAGACGGCGGAGCGGACCTAACCGCCGCCACAACGAAGATGACGGCGATGTTGTTTTGCCGCGTCAATTGAAACGGCAGAAAGTTCACGGAAAGTCCGTCAACACTGCCGCTCCCCGGAAAGGAGACATTGTGATTCAACTCCCTTGTACAGTGAAACAGTTTGCCGAACAAACCGGCTTATCCCTTGCGGTCGTCATTCGGAAACTCCTTGAAATCGGAATGCCGATGACGCTCAATTCCCAACTTGACCGGGAAGCGTCCGAACTTCTCGCCGAAGCGTGCAGCATCAGTGTTGCGGTCAGGGATCAGGTTACGCTTGAAGATAAACTTGTTTCTGCCCTCTTTGAGGAAGAGGAACCCGCCGAGAAACTCCGTCCCCGACCAGCCGTTGTTACGGTACTTGGTCACGTTGACCATGGCAAAACCACACTGCTTGATTACATTTTGCACTTGAACGTGGTTTCCGGCGAAAAAGGGGGAATCACCCAGCATATCCGTGCCTACCGGGTCAAAATGGACAACGGCGAGGACATTACATTTGTCGATACGCCGGGTCACGAAGCGTTTACGGAAATGCGGGCGAGAGGGGCGAATTGCACCGACATTGTGATTCTTGTCGTTGCCGCTGATGACGGCGTGATGCCGCAGACCGAAGAGGCCATTTCCCACGCCAAAGCCGCCGGTGTACCGATTGTTGTGGCTCTCAACAAAATGGATTTGCCCGGAGTCAATCCCGACCGGGTGATTCAGGAAATTGCTCAGCATGATCTTTTGCCGAGTGAATGGGGCGGCGATGTCGAAATTGTCCGGTGCAGCGGTTTGACCGGTTTGGGCATCGATAAACTTCTCGAAACGATTCAGGTCATTGCGGAATTGCATGAACTTAGGGCGAATCCGGACCGCGCTGCCGTTGGGACGGCATTGGAAGCGGAACTCCAAGCCGGTCAAGGAGTTGTGTGCAAAATGCTGGTGCAGAAAGGGACGCTGCACCCCGGTGATGTTGTGTTGTGCGGGTCATCTTACGGGCGTGTGAAAGCAATGTACGATACGCTGGACACAAAAAAGGTTATTGAAGAGGCAACGCCGAGTACGCCGGTCAATCTTGTCGGTCTTGATGTTGCCCCGAAAGCGGGCAGCAAGTTTTGCGTGCTGAATGATATTTCTGATGCCCGAATCATTGCGGAACAACGCCTTGCCGAAGAACGGAAAGAGGATTTGGCGGATGTGCAGGCGCATGTAACTTTGGAAACGCTCTTCCAGCGGATGACGCATGCCAAAACGGTACAGACCTTAAATGTCATTATCCGGGCGGATGTGCGCGGATCAATCGAAGCGATCCGCAAAGAATTGGGCAAGTTAGACCATCCTGAAGTGAAGATCAGGATTTTGCAGGCAACGGTCGGCGGCATTTCGGAGGCGGATGTTATGCTGGCGGATGCTTCGGATGCCGTTATTGTCGGATTTAATGTGGTACCGGACGAAAATGCCCGGTTGATGGCGGATCACAAAAAGATTCAGATTCGGCGGTACGACATTATCTACAATTTGACAGACGACATTAAGAAGGCGTTGGAAGGCATGCTGAAACCGATAGAACAGGTGAAGGAACTTGGTCGGGCGATGGTGCAGCGGTTGTTTGTGGTGAGCCGGGTTGGAACGATTGCCGGCTGCCGGGTGATGTCGGGAACGATTGAGCGGGACTGCAAAGTGCGGATCATTCGGGACAGCCGTATCATCGGCGAATATCCGCTGGATTCGTTAAAGCGGGAAAAGGATGACGTGAAAGAAGTCCGGGACGGCTACGAGTGCGGGATGAAGTTGAAGGGGTTCAACGATCTGAAAGAAGGCGACGTGCTGGAAACGTACAAGATCGAAGAAGTCGCCAGAACGTTTTAACTTTTACTTTTGCTGCGGTATTTTATTCCTTTTACTCCTCTTGGTGCAATGTATGGACGGCGGGGGGAGCCGGTTCCGAAGGGTTGTTGTTTTTCGGGTGCAGTTCTTCGTCGAGCATTTTGGAAACAAGAAGTTGATTTTTCACTCCCTGATCGAGAATGAAATTGAGATGCGGGACAAACCGGGAGTCGATCCGTTTGGCAATTTTTGACTGCAAAAAACCGGCGCATGATTTCAGCCCTTTCATGCAAAGATTTTGTTTTGTATCATCGCCCATCACGGAAACATAAACTTTTGCGGTCTGCATATCGCCGGAAACCTCAACGCGAATGACAGTTACGTCTTTTACGCGAGGGTCTTGAATTTCGGTAAGAATCGTCATTCCGACAACCTGTCGGATTGCTTCTGCTGCTTTTAATGTTCGTCTTGACATGGTCTTATTCTAACCGCCAGAAACTTTCCGAAAAGGGGGGCAGTACCGTCTTACCGTTTTATGATATAATTTATAGCGATGTCTTTGTTGTCTTTTTTATCCTATGCTGTTTTCCAGTTCGGTTTTTCTCTTTTTGTTCTTTCCGGCAGTTCTTTTCATTTATTACATTTTGCTTCGCCGCAGAACCGCCCGAAATCATTTTCTTCTGTTTGCAAGCATTTGCTTTTACGCATGGGGGGAGCCGATGTTCGTACTGGTCATGCTGCTTTCCATTGCCGGCAACTGGG